>JAUWIS010000053.1 GCA_030605245.1 Methanobacteriota archaeon
AAGCTCTGCTACACCTCTTTTAGGTGTGTTTCCAAATTCTCTGAACTGCGGCTTGCCGTCAGGTCCTACCTTCATTGAGAAACCATAAACAAAAGGACCATAAACCTTTCTTTCCATTTCACTTGTGTCAGTGCCTCTTGGTATTTCCCTGAACAGTCGTTCCATATGCTTTCTCATTCTTCTTATTTCATCATCAAAGTCTTCGCCAAAGAAATCACCGAAGAAGTCATCTTCATCCTTTTTCCCTTTTCTCCAATCCATGATATCACCATCCCACTATTTGTTTCATACTATTTTATTTTTTCCTCCAAATATTAGGAAAACACTGGAAGTGTTTTCCGTAATATCTTAGAAAAACGCTGAAAGCGTTTTCCGTAAGAAACCCTTTTTTGATATCCCTTCAAACTCCCTCAAAATCTCTTTTTGTCTTTCACTGAGTTTTTCTGGTGTTTTCACAACAACCTTTACAAGTTCATCGCCCTTCCCATAACCCCTCAGATTTTTTATTCCCTTCCCCTTTATTCTGAATGTGGTATGCGTCTGCGTTCCAGACGGGATTTTTAATTTCACATTATTTTTTAGGGTTGGAACACTGATTTCATCACCGAGCGCTGCCTGAGCAAAACTTATAGGAAGTTCATAGATTATGTTGTTTCCTTCCCTGGTGAAAACAGGATGCTCTTTTACATGAACAACAACATACAAATCACCAGAGGGGCCGCCTCTAACCCCGGCATATCCTTCATCAGGGATTCTTAATGCTGTCCCATCATCAGCGCCAGATGGGATTTTAACAGAGATTTTTCTAGAACGCTCAACAAAACCTTTTCCGCTGCATTCCTCACATTCTTTTTCCACTATATTTCCATTCCCCCTGCATCTGCTGCAGGTTGTGATTGTAACAAACTGCGAGTACCCATGTGTTCTTACATTTTTTATCTGACCCGAGCCATGACAGGCAGGGCAGGTTTTTGTTGACTCTGCACCGGAGCCGTTGCATTTTCTGCACCTTTCTGTTCTTGGCACATTTATTGTTTTTTCAACACCAAATGCTGCGTTCTCAAGTGTTATTTCCATGTCATACCTTAGGTCTTCACCAGAAACAGGACCACTGTATTCTCTTCTCCCGCCAAATCCTCTTCCGCGAAAAAATGTGTTGAATATATCCTCAAAACCGCCCCCGAATCCTCTGAATATGTTGAAATCAAAATCCCTGAACATATCCTTGAATATGTCCTCCTGTGTGTATCTCTGATGAATGCCTGAATAACCAAAGTTGTCATACTGCATTCTTTTGTTATCATCTGACAGAACAGCGTATGCCTCTGATATTTCCTTGAATTTCTCAGTAGCGCCCGGGTCTTTGCTCACATCAGGATGATATTTTTTTGCAAGCGCCCTGTATGCTTTTTTCAACTCGTCCTTTGGTGCATCCTTTGATATACCAAGAATATCGTAGTAATCTTTTTTAGGCATAATTACTCACTGACTAATAAGAGTGGACTAGGATAAATAAATTTTGCCTTTAGTCTATCCATGGTAATCAACAGATTACAAATATGGTGCCTGGCAAAGCATGAAATCAATCTTCCTTTTTCTTTTCCTCATCCTCAACTTTGTACTCAGCATCAACTACCTTTTCATCTGTTGGATGGCCTTTCCATGTTTTCTTGTCTTCCTTTTCCTCTTTTTCTTCCTTCTTCTCCTGTTTTCCCTGTTTTTCCTGTTTTTTTGCCTGCTCCTGCGCTACCTGCTGATAGATTTTTGCGCCTATCTCCTGCAGTTTTTTACCGAGTTCTTCTGTTTTATTTTTTATTTTTTGTACATCTTTACCAGATAATGCTTCCCTTAACTCTTTCACCGAGGATTCAATCTTTTCCTTTTCATCCTTACCTGTTTTTTCACCAAGTTCCTTCATTGTTTTCTCAGATGTGTATATCATTGAGTCAGCATTATTTCTTATTTCAACCTCCTCCTTTTTCTTTTTATCCTGTTCAGCATGTTTTTCTGCTTCTTTCATCATTCTGTCTGTTTCTTCCTTTGAAAGTTTTGTTGATGCTGTTATCGTTATTTTTTGCTCCTTGCCTGTGCCCAGGTCTTTTGCTGAAACATTCATTATCCCGTTTGCATCAATATCAAATGTCACCTCAATCTGCGGCAAACCTCTTGGTGCAGGTGGTATCCCAACAAGGTTGAACATTCCAAGTGTTGTGTTATCCGCAGCCATGGAGCGCTCCCCCTGCAGAACGTGTATGGTTACAGATGTCTGGAAATCCGCAGCAGTTGAGAATATCTGAGACCTTTTTGTTGGTATGGTTGTATTTCTTTCCATGATTTTTGTGGAAACACCACCCAGTGTCTCAACACCAAGTGAAAGAGGCGTGACATCAAGCAAAAGCAAATCCTTTACCTCACCTGCAAGGACACCACCCTGGATCGCTGCACCCATTGCGACGCATTCCATAGGGTCAACACCATGCTCAACCTTTTTTCCAACAATGGATTCAACAAATTTTTGTACAACAGGCATTCGCGTTGGACCCCCTACAAGTAGGATTTTGTCAATATCCTTTGATCCCATTTTCGCATCCTCCAATGCCTGCTCCAACGGTTTCCTGCAACGCTCAATTATCGGTGTTACAAGCCCCTCCAGTTTCGCCCTGGAAAATGTCATTGTAAGATGTTTTGGTCCTGAAGAATCTGCTGTGATATATGGGAGATTTATTTCTGTTGTAACAGTTGTTGAAAGCTCTATTTTTGCTTTTTCACATGCCTCCCTGAGTCTCTGTATTGCCATTTTATCATTTCGTAAATCAATACCGTTTTCAGACTTGAATTCATCTGCAACATAATCAACTATTGCAGAATCCATGTCTGTTCCACCAAGGTTTGTATCACCTGATGTTGATTTTACCTCAAAAACACCTGAGCCGAAATCCATAACAGTAACATCAAGTGTTCCTCCACCAAAATCAAAAACAAGGATTTTTTGCTCCTTTTCAGCTTTGTCTATACCATAGGCAAGTGATGCTGCTGTTGGCTCATTGATTATTCTTACAACATCCCATCCTGCAATAGTACCTGCATCCTTTGTTGCTGTTCTCTGGTTATCATTAAAGTATGCGGGACAGGTTATAACTGCTTTTTTAACCTTCTCACCAAGATGTGACTCACAATCATTTTTTATTTTTTGGAGTAATGCGGCTGACAGTTCCTGTGGTGTGTATTCTTTATCATATATTTTGTATTTGTAATCAGTGCCCATCTTTCTTTTAAAACCTGTTACAGTGCCCTCAGGGTTTGTCACAGCCTGCCTCCTCGCAGGCTCGCCAACAAGCCGTTCACCATTCTTTGTGAACGCCACATATGATGGAAACGCCTTTCCGCCGCCAATTATTGTTCCTTCCGCGCTTGGTATAATTGTTGCCCTTCCACCAATCATCACTGCTGCCGCAGAGTTGCTTGTTCCCAGATCTATGCCTATAATTTTTTCCTTCTTTTCCGCCATACTACTCACCTTTCTTTGATATTTTTACCTTCGCAGGCCTTATTACATTTTCATTTAACATATAACCCTTCTGGAGCTCTTCCAAAACCGTGTTCTCTGGTTTGCTGTTGTCAACAATCTGCAAAAATGCTTCATGTTTATACGGATCAAAATTTTTGCCAAGACTATCTATTTTTTTTAAACCATCATTTTTCAGAACATGTAAAAAGTTTTTATAAACTATGTTTAACCCATCAATTATTTTTTCATCCTTAACATTATTCTTGATTCTTTCAAGGTCATCAACACTATCAAGCAATTTTGTTATCAGATTTTTATTTGCATATTTTATGTAATCGTTTTTTTCTTTATCACTTCTTTTCCTGAAGTTTTCAAACTCCGCCTGAAGCCATTGTAATTTTGATAAATAATCATCCGCAATTTTTGTTTTTTCATTCAGCATTTTTTTTGTTTCTGATAATTCTAACTTTAGTTTTTGGTAACTGCTCATTTTTGCCATGTCCCACCTGATGGATGAATGATTCAAAAAAGTAAAAAAAGAGAAGAGGGGGATTAGTATTCCCCGCCCATACCGCCCATTCCACCCATACCGCCTGGTGGCATTGGTGGTTTCTCACTACCTTTTGATGCAATCACATCGTCTATTCTCAGAATCATCATCGCCGCATCCGTTGCTGATTCCAGTTCCTGCTTGCTTACCCTGATAGGCTCAATGACTGTATCATGCATATCATTTATTTTTCCGTTTAGCACATCAACACCTACATGTTTCTTTCCACCCTTATGGGCTTTTCTAAGATCTATGATGGTATCTATTGGGTCCATTCCTGCATTTTCTGCAAGTGTTCTCGGAACAATCTCAACAGCGTTAGCGAATGCATCAATTGCCATCTGTTCTCGCCCACCGACTGTCGCTGCATAATCTCTGAGTCCATCGGCAATCTCCATAGCGGTTGCACCTGCACCTGTAACGGTTTTCCCATCTTCTATTCCAACGGACACAACAGACAATGCGTCATGCAATGATCTTTCTATTTCATCCACAACATGTTCTGTTCCGCCCCGGATTAGTATGCTTACAGCTTTCGGGCTTTTGCATTTTGTTACAAAGGTCATGTTGTCATCAGCAATTTTTCTTTCCTCAACAGCCCCTGCTTTTCCAAGATCACTGCTTCCCAAGTCATCCAATCTTGTTACAATCTTTGCCCCTGTTGCTCTGGCAAGTTTTTCTATATCAGATTTTTTTACCCTTCTTACAGCATAAATATCGTTTTTAGCAAGATAATGCTGTGCCAGGTCATCAATGCCTTTCTGACAGAATAACACGTTTGCACCTGCTCTTTTTATTTTTTCAACCATTCTTTTCAATATGTTTTCTTCCTCAGCCAAGAACATCTGAAGTTTTTTCGGGTCTGTAACATTTATTTTTGCATCAACCTCTGTTTTCTTGATCTCAAAGGCTGAATCGACAAGTGCGACTTTTGCATTCTTAACAATCTTTGGCATATTAGCATGCACTCTTTCCTTGTCAACAATTATGCCCTCAATGAGTTCTGTGTCAGATATTGCGCCGCCATGTTTTTTCACAATCTGGATATGGTCAGTATCAGCCGTTACCCTGCCGTTTGTTTCCTCTGTGATAGACATTACAGCCTTAACGATTATATCCGCAAATATGTCTTTTGAAGATGAAGCGCTTTTGCTCATCATTGCGGTTGTTGCAATCTTTTTCAGTTTCTCTTTATCGTTCCTTGAAATCTTTTCAGAAATCTTTTCAAGGATTTCATGCGCCTTTTGTTCCGCAAGCCTGTATCCTCCAACAATAACGGTTGGATGCACATTCTGATCCAGAAGCCCTTCAGCATTTTTCAGAAACTCACCTGCGAGTATTACAGCAGTCGTTGTCCCGTCACCACACTGCTGGTCCTGGGTTTTCGCAACCTCAACAAGCATCTTTGCTGCAGGATGCGCCACATCAACCTCTTTTAATATGGTGACACCATCATTTGTTATCACCACATCACCCATAGAATCAACAAGCATTTTGTCCATGCCTCTTGGTCCTAATGTTGACCTCACAGCATCTGCTATTGCCTTCGCAGCAGCAACATTATTACTTGCTGCCCCTTTTCCTTTTTCTCGCGTTGTTCCTTCCTTCAATACTATTATTGGTTGTTGTCCACTCATCATATCATATCACCAAACGGGTATAGTTATACTTCTATATAAAGGTTACCATTTTAATTTTTATACTCGCATTCGTATCTCAGGGTATGGAAGTTCTCAATGTTGGCGGATATGGGTATGATTCAAACATATATCTGATTCTGTGTAGAAAACCAATAATAATTGATACTGGTACCGGTCAGGGCATTTATTTTAAAAACATGATTGAGAGCATTGAAAAAAATTGTTGTCTTAAATCCATAAAAAATATTGTTTTGACACACATGCATTTTGATCACACCGGTGGTGCGTCAAAACTTCAGAAAATGACAGGCGCGAAAATACTTATTCATAAAAATGATTTAAAACCTGTCAGAATTGGTGATAATGTTGTTACAGGTGCGCGAATGTTTGGAGGAAACATGGAACCATTAAACACTTCAGTCATAGGTGATACTGTAAACGAAGGGGACATCAAATTAAGGGTATTTCATCCACCGGGTCACAGCCCTGGCAGAATATCACTCTATGAGCCGGAAAGTAAATCGCT
>JAUWIS010000007.1 GCA_030605245.1 Methanobacteriota archaeon
CCCCCGCGGGGGGGCGCGGGGTTTTCCCTGACTACTGACTGCTGCCCCCCTAACTCCTTTTTTTCACCCTTTTCTTCCCTTTCTTACTTCCTGAAAATCTTTGTCTTTTCTTTTTAGCAAGCGCCTTATAATCTGGTTTTTTCTCAGAGTTATGTATCGGGCAGGGATAACCAAGACGGCAAAGATTGCATTTCTCAACAGGCACAGGTGGGCAAGATTTAACCATGTGCCCATATTTTCTTCTGGGCATAAAATATGAATATGTTTGGGATAAATTAAATTTTGGTGGATAAGTGAGAAAGTATATTTGTCCTGAGGTTATTATATGATAAAGGTAATTAAATCATAGGGGAGAATTAATGCAAAGCAACAGGATATCTTGGTTATCTAAAATATGGGTTAGGTTGTTAATAGCTTGGGTGTGCGCTAATGTTTTCTTTGACATTATTAAGCCTGGTTATATTATTGTTGGATTGATACTAACTTCTATTCTTATAGGTATATCATATGTGGTAATAAAAGTAGTAGCAAAAAAATTGATAGCAAAATAGCATTAACTAAACATGAAATCATGTTGAAAACAACAGAATATCTAATAGTTCAGCCATGTTATGTTACTTGAACCTCAAAATTCCTCCTACACCACCAAGCTCGTTTAACACAGGATTATTTTCTACAAACTCAATTTTTGTGTCAGAGCGCTCTGCAAACTCAATGAGCTCCTCAATAACATCAACTTGGGATGTTTTGCTGCCGCAGTACGGGCATTTTTTCTTTGCGCCGGTGTCAACAGACTGGCATTTCTCACAGATCCATCCTCTTATTTTATAATCCTTGCTTATTAGTAGCAGTTCTATCTGACCGTTTCTTACCGCATCCCTTGTTTCTTTTAGACCGTAGACTGCAAGACCATCTTTCAGTATTTCATCTTTTAGTCTGCTCACATTTTTCTCGCTTATCTCTTTTTCATCCTTTAAGATAATCTCCTCAGATTTTGAGACAATTATATTTTCAGATTCATCAAAATCTGCATTAATTATATCCACAATCTTAAACTTAATATTATTCGGCAGAATATTTTTGAGCATTGTTTTTGCATTGCCAGGTCCTGCAATAACAATTTTTGTAATATTCTCTTCTGAAAACAATTTTTCTATACCATCTGAGATATCTTTTAGGAAATGATTAATTGCACCCTTTCTCAGTCTCTGGAAACGTGCCTGTGACATCCCTCCTTTTTTATGCCTGTTCATAATGTCCTTTGCTTTTTTCTTTTTATATTTAACTTTGTGGGAGGAAACAATATAGATTTTTGCTCTATGGCTATCCAGAAGAACAAGCCCGAATGTTTCATATTCATCGATCAATCTTGCAATCGGTCTGATGTATGGTGATGTGTCCACAATCAGCAGGTTTTTCAAAGGCAGTCCAAGTTTATATGCTCTGAAAAAGTTGTGAATATCTGATGCAAATATAACAAGTCCTTTCTGTTGTTTTTCCACCCTGTTTTTATCCAGGTATTCCTCTATTTTTTGCATTGTTTTCTCAAAATTCTCGTATAATTCCCTGTTTCCCTTCAGAACATATTTGCAGCCTTTTTTTCTTTTCTCAACAAATTTGTTGTCCAAACTCTTCGTGTTCAGATAAAAACTGATGAACGAATCCCTGCTTTCAGGGTCATAAATCCCTGAGAGTCCCTTTATATCTATGTTTTTAAGGTCTGTGAGCATATATCTGATAAAAGGTTTTTAGATATTTATTATTAACCATGGAAGAAATGCAAGATGAACTCAGTTTGTCCCTTTAAAAAATGATGTTGTGTTACCTTTACAATGCATAGTTATAAATACTCCTACTGTGATTGCATCCTATCCCATAAGATGTGATAAAGTAATTTCGGCTATTAAAAACCAATTGTTTTTTCATAAAATATGGGCATAGGAGAATATATTATGTATGGAACAAGAGAAATGCACAAGGCAACTTGTGCCGATTGCGGAAAAGAGTGTGAAGTACCGTTCAAGCCGAGCGGTGACAGACCTGTTTATTGCAGGGATTGTTATCAAAAACATAGACCAGCAAGAAAAAGATATTAAGAAGACATTAAGAAGATGTTAGTTTTTGGATGAATTATAAATCCTGAAATTAATCTGAAGATGTTATCCTAATTAATCTCGGTAGTTTAAATTAGAAAAATTCAGATTTAAGATAAACTTTGTCTATCCAAAAATTCATTTGAGAATCAGTCAGCGCTTAATCACAGTGATGATATAATGATATAATTTCTAATTAGATTTCATTTTCAGATACAACCTTAATTCCGTTTCTTTTCAGAAGCATGTTTGTAACCCCCTCTTGTCCGTCACATTTTTACTCCTAACAAACAAGATGAGACAGGGTTTATAAGGAACAATAAAACTAAGATTGTATAAATACATTTACATTTTATGATTAAACTTATCATTTTTGATTTATGGCAAACATTGGCTTATTTTGATGTGGGATATAGTGTTGTAAATAAAATGCTGAAAAAAACAGGTGTAAGCATTCCAAGAGATAGTTTCATCAAGATTTTCGAGTCCTCAGTTCAAACAAAAAAATGGGAATCAAAATTTGATGCATATAAAAACCTGTGTAAAAACATGGGCATAGAAGCAACAGAAGAAAATGTGGGAGTCTTTGTTGATATCCGGGATGAAGCAGAATCTAAAACAAAACTGTATTCGCACACAATCAGAATGCTTAAACAGTTGAGAAAACAGGGATACAAAACAGGACTGTTATCCAACAGCAGTGTATTTGCAATCCAGCAAATCAAGAAAAGAACAAATCTGATAGATTTAATAGATTATCCATTGTTTTCATATCAGGTTGGTACAATAAAACCCGATTTGAAATTTTACAGGGAAATGCTAAAAATCTCTAACTGTAAACCAGAGGAAACCATTATGATAGGGGACAAATTAGAAGATGATGTTCTTCCACCAAGAAAAATTGGGATGAATTCTATATTATTCGAAAACTATGGGCAGTTAAAAAAAGAACTGTCTTGTTTCTCAGTAAAATTGGATTAAAAATGTAGAATACCATGCTTTTATCATGATTTATACGTGCTCGGCAGAAACAGAATTAAACAGGCAAATATCTCAAGCCTGCCAATCCACATGCAGACTGACAGAATTATTTTTCCAATTGGCGAGATGAATGCGAATGTGTGCGCAGGTCCTACGCCACCGAATCCAGGACCCACTGTTCCCATTGTTGTTGCAACGGCTGTTGATGATGTTACAGCATTGAGTCCTGTGAATGATAAAAGAACAGTGGCTACAACAAATGTGAGAAGATACAGGAAGAAAAATGATGCAACATTTATGACAACACCTTCAGGTAATGGTTTACCTCCAAGGAGCACAGGCATAACAGCCCTTGGTCTGACAATCTTCTTTATTTCCCTTTTCCCTGCTTTAAGCAGGATAAGGGTTCTAATAATTTTTATTCCGCCTGCGGTACTGCCAACGCATCCGCCAACAAACATTAAAATTACAAGGACAATTTTTGCAGGAACAGGCCATGAACCAAAGTTGATTGATGAAAAGCCTGATGCTGTGTTTATGGAAACCGTGTTGAATGTTCCATATCTAATAGCATCTAAAACATTATAGTTGCTCATTATAAGACTCAATGTCACAAGTAATGTTCCTGTGATTACTGTGAACATGTAAAACCTGAATTCAGGATCCTTAAATACCCCTTTTGGTTTACCTGTTAGAATCCTGTAATGCAGAATGAAACTTGTACCACCAATGAGCATGAACACAATCATTATTGCTTCAATTATAGGGCTATTGTAGTGTTCAACATTTGAGGCATGTGTTGAAAAACCACCTGTTGCAATAGATGTGAACGAATGGCACACAGCATCATAAACACCCATTCCTGCTATTGCGAGCAGGATTATCTGAACAACAGTGAACAAAAGATATATTTTCCAGAGTATTGATGCCGTTTCCCTCAGTCTTGGTTTTAGTCGTGTCACCATGTGTCCTGCAGTCTCAGCTTTGAAGAGTTTTGCGCTACCTGCTCCCATAACTCGCGCCAAGACGACAACAGACAGCACAATAATCCCCATTCCTCCAAGCCACTGGGTCAAAGCCCTCCAGAACATTATGCTATGGGTGTAGCAATTTGGTCCGATAAGGTAATCAGTGCATCCTTCTGGTATTTTAAGTACGGTTGATCCACAGGTTGCAAAACCTGACATTGTTTCAAAAAAGCCGTCAACATAGCCGAGTGTTCCACTGAACACATATGGTAGTGAGCCGAGAAACGCCAGGATAATCCATCCTATTCCTACAGTAACAAATGCTTCTCTCTCCCTTAAGCCTTCCCCGCTGTTTCTCCCAAAATATTTTAGTATAATAAGTATAGAAATAACAATTATGGTTAATATAGAGCCAAGAATTGCATAAAATATCTCAGAACCAAAGGTTATCATGGCTGAAACCGGAAAAATCATCATTACAAGCCAGCCAAGGCATATGGCGGCAATCACCTTTTTTCCCTTATTCCCCCTACATTTCCAGCAAGCCATAATATTAAACCAATGTTTGCTGTTATAACCATCGGAAAAAGATATGAGGCAATGATAGAAAATATATTTTCAGAATACACCAGCCCAACTATTATTGGAAGGATGAATGTGAGACTGAAAAGCAGGAGTATAAGGCCTATTGCATCAGAAATGCTTCTCATTCTTAATGTGATCTTCATGAAAACAACCTTTCAAGTTTTGGGACAGTATCCGTTCGCGCGAAAACAATGAGCCTATCCCCAATCATGATTCCCTCCTCGCCGGATGGAATGATAACCTTACCATTTCTAACAATTGCCCCTACAACACTATTACCCGGGAAGTTTGCTTTTTTAATTTTTTTGTCTACAAGTCTTGATTTCTTTGTAACCTTAAACTCAAGGACCTGGGCTTCACCTTCCTTCAACACCTTAAATGATGCCAGATCCGTTTTTTTTGCGTACTGAAGGACACCTGACACCATCGTACGGTTTGGGCTGACGGTCATTGCTATCTGGCGCAAAACAGATTTTAATTCAGTTCTGTCAATCAACGCTATAATTTTTTTCGCTCCATACTCTTTTGCCAGAAGACAGGAAAGCATGTTTACCTCATCCTTCCTGTTTGCCGCAACAAGCACATCAACACCCGCAATCCCTTCACCGGCAAGAATTCCTCTGTCTGTTTCATCTCCATTAATTACAGTGGCTTTTGAAAGAATCCCTGATGCATTTTCACATCTCTGCTCTGAACTGTCAATCAGTGTTACATTCACGGAATCCTCAAGAAGATGCGCAAGATGCACGCCTATTCTTGTTGCTCCAATAATAATTACCCTTTTTACTATATCTTCTTTTGTTATCTGTTTTTGCCCGCCTATGATTTCTTTCATTTTTTGTATAATGGTCTGGTTTCCTAATACTGCAACAATCCTGTCATTTGGTGCCAGCACTGTGTTTCCATTTGGAATAATCACATCTATGCCTCTGAATACTGCCACAATGTTGCATTCTTCAGGTAATCCTATATTCTCTATTCTTTTGTTAGCAACAGGTGAGTTTTTCTCAATGTTTGATTCCAGAACCTGCACCGCCCCTTTTGCAAAAACATCTGCATCAAGCAGGGCTGGTGCAAGAACCATACGCGAAATCTTGATTGCCGTGACAAGATCAGGGCATATCCCCACGTCAATACCTATGTTCCTGTAATTTGTTGTTACCGGCTCATTTATATAATCCGGGGAGTTAATCCTGCATATTGTTCTGCATCCTTTTGTTTTTGCAATAATAGCCCCTATCATGTTTGTTTCATCAGAGCCTGTGACACCTATAAACAAATCTGCTTTTTCTATACCTGCCTCTGAAAGTGTTTTCTCACTTCCAGCATTTCCTTTTACAACAAGCACATCCAGGGTATCCATTCTTTCACAAATCTCAGGGTTAGACTCAATCACCGATACATCATGCCCTTCATTACATAATGTCTCAGCCACCTTGTATCCTACATGGCCTGCGCCGCCAACAACAATATACATCAAAATTTAGAAGGATTAACTCCAATTTAAATGTTTCTGATATAAATATATTTATACTGCGTTTGCGTTCTCATTTTCAATGAAAACATCATTATCTGTTGGAAAAATAATGGGCATACCAATAAAACTGCATATAACATTCCTGTTTATTCTCCCTGTAATCGCATATTTTTTTGCGTTCAGTAATGTAAATATCATGGGTTTCCCCCTTGGATTCGGTGGAGTTAAGAGCTTACTAATTAAATGTGTTTTTGGTACACTTGCCGCCATATTGTTTTTCGGATGCATACTTATTCATGAACTTGGTCATTCATATGTTGCATTAAGGCACCAGGCAAAAATCAAAAGCATAACATTGCTGATTTTTGGTGGTGTTGCATCAATGGAGGAGACACCAAAAGACCCCGGGATAGAATGTGGTATAGCAATCGCAGGACCGCTTGTAAGCCTTCTAATAGGTTTTCTTTCAGGCTTCATATTCTTTTTACTTTCCTATCTCAACCTGTTCATAACCCTTCAAACACTTTTCAGTATCCTGTCCTTTTACAACATAATGCTTGCAGGTTTCAACATTCTACCCGCATTCCCGATGGATGGCGGCAGGGTTCTCAGGGCTTTTCTTGCAACAAAAATGGGTTACATGGACGCAAC
This sequence comes from Methanobacteriota archaeon, assembly GCA_030605245.1. Lineage (GTDB taxonomy): Archaea > Thermoplasmatota > JASEFT01 > JASEFT01 > JAUWIS01 > JAUWIS01. Next base: position 6,756 of record JAUWIS010000007.1, read on the forward strand.
AAAAAAAGCAGCCGGTGTTGGAAAAGCATTTGCAGTGTTTATGGGAGTTCTTGGTTTTTTTCTTCTCCCTGGAGGTATATGGTTTCTTCTGATAGCATTCATTATATACATTGCTGCTTCTGAAGAAGAAAAATCAACACTTGTTTCTGTGACCCTTGAAGGAATCAGGGTTAAGGATTTGATGACAGAAAGTGTTGTTACTGTATCTCCTGAAATGAGCGTTTCAGATTTTGTGGATTTTATGCTGAAAACAAAACACATGGGCTACCCTGTTTTTGATGGGTCTCTTCTCGGCATTGTCACATTAAATGATGTAAGAAAAATACCTGTTGAAAACAGGATAAGCACAAGAGTAAAAGAGATAATGACAAAAAATGTTATTGCAGTGAAACCTGAAACCTCTGCTGTTGAGGCATTAAAACTCATGGCTCGGAGCAATATCGGACGACTTCTCGTGATAAAAGATAACAGGGTTGTCGGAATAGTTTCAAGAACAGATTTGATACGATCTATTCAGATTTTACAATAAGATTTTTTTCTTGAAAAGAAATTATCAAAATTAAAAGATTGTGCTAATAACTCCTAACACAAAACGGTAGGTTCAGACAGGATAAAATTTAAAAGACTTCCCGGTTTTCTCAACCAGGAAGCCATTTTTTGTTCTTTCTATTCTATCTTCTCTTCTTTTTCTTTCTTCCGCCGCGTGCCATCTTAGCCCTTGCAACATCCCCGTCTTTGTCTACAAAGTAGAGATATCCGGGCTCTTTCTTCACACCTACTTTAGCAACTTTTTGCGCCATATTTTTTCACCTCTATACACCGTATACATTTAAGGGTTTTTTAAGTTATCGGTCGTCTGTTTTTTGAAAAAACATCACATATTACGGAAAACGCCAGAGCGTTTTCCTAATATTTCAGGAAAAGCCTCTGGCTTTTCCGTGAAATATTCATGCCTAAAAATATAAAAATTGTCTTTCAATGCGATGGAAAATGCCTTTGGCATTTTCCTAGCATCCTTGGAAAACCTTTGGTTTTTCCAGAGGAATCCCTGTATCTCCATAGGGAATACCTGTTTCTTTTCCCTCTGTTTTCAGTCATGTTTTTCACGACAATGCTTTTGAGTTTATAACCATTTTACAAGTTGAAAGAAAATTTAAAGTTATCTGAAAATAAATAAAATTTTTGAGTGTGCAGGTAAAGTTTTTAATTTCAAAAAATGTGCCTCTTCTTCACTTATTAATGTCATGCCCGCCTCTTTTTCTGAAATACCATTACATACTCATGTTTGAAAACACAAAAACCACCTTTCAATGCTCTATATCTCCACAGGTTGTTCGCTATGCCTTTTCCTCTCTCATTTCCACTCATATTTTTCACGATAATATTTTTAAGAATATACCCTGCCTTTATTACTTCATTCATTGTTAAAAATCCTAATGGTATCCATTCTCCTTTCGCATATTTGTCACCTATTACTAGCGCAAGAAATCTTTCCTCATCTAAAAGCGGTGTAACATTATCCACAACTTCTCTAAACATTTTTAAAAAATCATTCAGAGTTGGCGCATTGCAGAGGTCTCTTTTATCCTTACTAAAATTAATTATATCATGATAAGGTGGATGCATAATTATCAGTTGAACATTTTTTTGCCCTGTTTTTTCAGGTATGTTTATTGTTCTACTGTCTCCTGTTAGTATGGGTGTTTTTGCTTTTTTATTTTCTTTATCGAACTCTGTAAGTTGTGTTTGTTCCTCCATCTTTTTCCTTGCCATCTCTGCAATTTTTGGATTTAACTCTACACCTATGCCATTTCTTTCTAATCTTTTACATTCAATCAATGTTGTACCAAGCCCTAAAAATGGGTCAAGAACCGTTTCTCCTTTTTTTGTGTATCTTATCATCATCTGATGAGGAATCTGAGGAATAAAATTACCCCAGTAGTCGGGTGAATGTACGCCGCTGTTATCCCGTTTACCAATTATCCACAGACTATCTGTTCTAATATCTTCTTCTTTGTATTTTTTCCAGTTTTTCATATCAATATCATTAATCACATAAAACACAAATGATTATCGGATTATGTAGTTTTCTATGCGACGCTCGTTTTTTCGTTCCTGTTGTTTTGTTTCTTTTCCTATCTTCAAATTAACTCCTTTTTACAGCAAATTTGCATAAGGCAAATTTGCTGATTCATAGGAAATATAATTTCCTATTCTCTCCAAATTGTTCGCTTCACTTACAATTTGTAAATGCGGGGGATGAGATTTGAACTCACGAACCACTTCTGGACAGAATCTCTTTTCTAAGATGACGAAAAAGAAGGGAACCGAGGGGTTGCTTCGCAACCCCTCCTCTCTTTTCTTTTTCGCCAGACATTTTTCTTTTCTCTAAGATGCGACGGAAAACGCCGAAGGCGTTTTCCTAGCATCTTAGGAAAAGCCTTTGGCTTTTCCGTAAGAGAGAAAAGAAAAAGGCTGTCTTAAGTCCTGCGCCGTTGGCCAGGCTTGGCTACCCCCGCACGAGCAAATTTTTTGCTACGCAAAAAATTTGCGAGCGCAGGGAATGGCACCGCCATTCCCTGCAGAGAGCAAATTACGGAGTAATTTGCGAGCGCAAGGAACGAAGTTCCTTGCAGAGAGCAAAATTCACTTTGTGAATTTTGCGAAAGAGAAATTACGCAAGTAATCTCACTGTGAAACGAATTTATAATTATGTATATGTGTTTTAGGATATAAAAAATATGATTATAAATGCCTGGTTTTTATTTTCTTCCAGACCTTTTAGTTTTCCTTTTCACTTTCTTTTTAACTTGATTTCTTTTTCTGCACCGTTTTCATCTCTTTTTCTTCTTTCCGTCGTGCTTCTTAATTTTTCTTTTCATCTTTTTTGCGGGCTTCACTGTTTTCTTTTTTGTCACAAATTTTTTCTTTCTCGGCACGTTTTTCCTTTTTTTCATTTTTATCTTCTTTTCTACAGGTTTTGGCTTTTCAGATGTTGCAAGTTTCTTGTATGTTTTTGATATCTTATCCTTGGCGACAAATGCGCCTGCCTTTGCCTTTTTCGCTGCGTCTTTTCCGACAGAGAACATTTTTTTTGTAACCTCCTCCACCCACGCCATTGATTTTTCAACAGCAGGTTTTTCTTTTCTGACAATTTCAATTCTTTTTGCTTCCTCTACATAAAAATCTTTCAGTTCATTTTTTATATTTTTTACATTCTCCAGGGTGATATCTTTCATTGTTAAAAGTTTTTCAGCAGGTGCAGATGCAAGATCTTTTAATGATGTGAACCCTTCATTGTAAAGCATTTTCGCTTTTTCCTTTGTTATAGTCGGTATTTTTGTGAAAACAGTAACTGCTTCATCAACATTCATCTCTACTTTTTCTTTTATCCCCGCAATTTTTTCTTCAGTTGTTTCAACCGTTTTCACCGCAACTTCTTTCACTTCTTTACCGATCTCTGCACCTTTTTCCTCAACTTTTTCAATTTCCTTTCTCACTTTTGGAAGTATCCTTACTTTAACAAGCCTGTCACCTGAATAGATTTTCTCAATTTTTCTTGGCATAAAAACAGATATGTTTTACAACTATTATAAATTTTCCAAAAAAATCTTCAGGGTTTTGACCGCATTCCTTTTGTTAGTGGGAAAGCATTTGATTTTTCCTTTTACTGATTTTACTGATATTACATCATCATGCCTTACGAGTTCATATTTTTGAAAAAATGCTTTCTGCTTATCAAACCTGAGATAAAAATTATTATTTTCATCTATCCTGTTTTCAAGTTCGTTCAGAATTTTCTTTACCAACAGATGCTTCTTTAACCTTGAAAAGAAAGTCTTCACATCCCTGGATTTTTTAAGTGTTGCTTCCATGATAATAATAGGATTCCCATGATACCCTTTTGTTTTTCTAAACTCAATGTTATCTGCCCCTGAAACAAACCTTAATGCCTCCTCCACATTTTTCTCATTTTCTGTTGCATGGGAATATGTCCTGAAATTTACATAGAGGAAGCATGGCTTCCTCTTGTAAATAGAAGGAATCTTTGATTCCTTCATATTTATCTGATAGAAACTCATATTATCATGATTTCCATTGCCTTCTCATAAGCATCATAAAAATCAAAATCATCAGTTATGAAAATACTTCCAGATTCAATATATCTTTCCAGTTCTGACAAAACATCATTTTTTGTTCTGAGATTGTTTTTGTCTGCTGTGATAATACTCAGGATTTTATGTTCATCAAAATTTTTAGCATCAACTTTAACTGTTTCTTCAGGCTCTTTTTTTTCATCAGCTATAATTCCGAATGCGCATGCGATTTCCAATGCCTGCCTTTTTGATTTGAAAACATTTGACTCAACGAGTTTTTCTATTTTATTATTCAGTTCTTTATTTATGTTTAACATCATTTTATCACCCACATTTAGGAGTTAGGAGATGCGACGGAAAAGTGCTTTGTACTTTTCCTAGCATTTTAGGAAAAGTCTTCGACTTTTCCGTAAAATAGTAGTTAGAAGATAGGGAGGTTGTCACTTTCCCCCTAACTCCTAATCCCTGATTTCTGCAAATTGCTTGCGATTTGCAGTTCAGAGGAATCACAGATTCCTCTTCTCTCCAAAAATTGCTGATGCAATTTTGTCGAAAGTGAGGAATTGCCCAAGCAATTCCGAAACTCCTAACTACTTTCATTTGATCACCGAGACCCTTCTTTCCTGGTCATGCCTGATATGATAAACATGACTTGTCAGATTTTTTATTTCATCCATGTCTGCACTTAGCAGTATGACCTGTTCTGCAAGGAATGGTATTCTTTTGAGAAGTTTTCTTTTATGTGTAGGGTCAAGGCGGGTGAAAGGCGCATCTATGACTATCATATCCTTTTTTATTCCTCCAAGTAATGATAATGCAAGAACATGTTTCTCACCATCTGAAAGTTCTGTAGATACATTTTTTATATTCATAGATTCAACATCAATGTTTTTGTATTCCTTTGGTTTGTTTGTAACAGACCTGAGAATGGATGAAGAGGCTTTTTCTGTTTCCATTTTTTTAAGTTTTTTTGTTTCATCTATAATCTCATCCAATGCTGAAATAATTTTTTCAGCGTTCCTTATTTTTTTCAGTGTTTTCCATGACTTGTTTGACTTTATTTTTTCTCTTCTTTCCTCAATCATATTTTTTATGTCAGCAAGTTCAGATTCTAATTCCTTTATTCTAAGTTCTCTTGCTTTTTCTTCTATTCTTTTTTCATTTATGCTTTTCAAAACAACATCCATTTTTGATGGAGGACATTTTTTATTCAACATAGTTTCTATTGTTTCCTTTTCATCTTTTATTATCAAAGGGCTTATGTTTGTTTTTACTTTCTCCAATGCGGAGGATAAATCATCATTACTGAAATAAAAGTCTTTTATCTCCCCGATTTTTTCTTCCTCACCCTCCAGTTTTTCCAAAAGCAGGGATATTTCATGTTTTCCATAGTTTGATCTTGAAACAGGTGTGCCGCATATACATCTGCCGGTATCAAGTATTGATTTTAGCAGTTCCTGCTGGGCATTTATCCTTCCCTGCTTCATCCTTGATTTTATTATCTCATCCTTTTTTTTATTTATGTTTTCAACAGATTTTTTCAGTTCATCTTTCAAAATAATCCAAGCTATGTTTTCCTTGAATTTTTCTTCCTCATCAGATAGTTCTTTATATCTTTTCTCCAGTTTCTTTCTTCTGGTTTCCTCTTCATTTATTTTTTTTTCAGACTCCAAAATTTTTTTCAGCCCAGATATCTCATATTTTATTTCATCTATTCTTTTCTCCTCATAACTCATTTTTGTTTTTATTTTTTTTTCTTCTCTCTCCAGTTTTCTTAAAGCATTCATCCCACCCATTTTTCTGAAAAAATTTTTTATTTTTTTAGTAGATGTCAATGAAGATTCAGCCTCCTTTTTCAGTGACTCAACATCCTTTTTCACATTTTTCAAACCTGCTATCCCAAGCATTTCATCCATGTTTTTATCATTCATGTAACCAACAATGCTTGATATTCTTTCACCATCAAAAAAAGACAAGCGTGCGGTTCTTTCAGGAATAATATTTTCAATATTTATGTCTGATTCTTTGTTGTTAATTTTTAAATAAAATTTTTCGTCATCACCTGACAACTCTCTTTTAACCATGTATTTACTCCCGTTCTCTTCAAAATCAAGACTTACGCTGCAGGTTTTTTCATTCCTCATTTTCGCAAAATTATTTATTATATTCCCATTCTTTTTTCCGTAAAGCGCAAAAAACACAGAATCTATAATTGTGGTTTTACCATATCCATTTTTTCCCTCAATAATGTTAACCCCGCTATCAAATCTCAGGATGTTTTTTCCATAGAATATTTTATAGTTTTCAAGGCAGATGCTGTTAAGTTTCATAATTTCTCCAGCAATGAATCAATCTTTTTTAATCTTCTATTTTCATCCTTTATTGAAGCACAATTTATAATTTCATCAACGATGTTTTTGTCAAGTCTATCCTGTTCACAAATTCTTTTAACAATATCCTTCATCTAAAATCCTGCTCCATAGATGTGGGGATAGGCAGGCATTGAATTCCTGACGCAAGGCCGGCTTGCAAACCTCTTGGAGCACATCAAATGTGCATGTAAGCTGGACTTAATTGCTACCTACCCCATATTATATTATGTATGCAGTTGTATTTAATATTTCTCATTTTATGTGCGTTAAATATTTATAGTGTTATTAATTCGAAGGATTTTTTAAAGAATCAAAGCAGATTCTTTTTACCTTATCATACGCCTTCTTTTAATCTTTCTTAGAACAATTAATGCTCCCAGAATCACTATCAATGATAATAATTCAAATCCTGGTGTTGGCTCAGGTTCTTTAACATTTACTGTCCATTGATGTGTTTCTGCTGTATTGCCATCTGAGAGTGTGACAGATACAATGTATGTACCACCTGATTCTGGTATGAATGTATAAGAATTCCCAGTCTCCATGAATTCGCCATTCAAATACCATTTTATTGTCAGGTTGTTTTCAGGGTCATCCGGATTAATGACTGAAAATGTTTTTACGCTTTTTTTCTTCATTTCAAACTCATTCTGATTCGGGGAAAAACTATCAAAGGTGAATTCTTGATTCACATCATTTACTGTTAAAATCCAGATATGGTTAATGCTCCTTTCATTATCTGAAACAACCGCCTTTATAACATGATTGCCAGAGGAATCATACTTTGCTTTATAAGTATAAGAGTTAGTTTCACTCAACACATTAATCCCATCCAGATACCATGCTATTACCGGTGTTGTACCATCAGGGTCTGAAGCATTTACAGAGAATGTTTTGCTTCCTCCCTCATTTATCATTACAGCAGATTCAGTTGGTGTGAAACCTTCCATTACTGGCGCCCTGTTCACATTTTCAACCGTTAAATTCCAGATGCGGGCTTTAGGATTTGGCTCCTCCACATCATCCAAGACTACAACTTTTATCTCATAAAAACCAGAGGATGTGTAATCAGCTATGA
>JAUWIS010000030.1 GCA_030605245.1 Methanobacteriota archaeon
AAACGCCAAAGGCGTTTTCCTAATATCCTTGGAAAAGCTTTCAGCTTTTCCAAAGGAAAAGCATTTTCCTAGGAACGTATGGAATTGCGTAGCAATTCCAGAGTACCTCAGGAACTTCTTTCTCTTCTTAGAGAAAGAAGTGGCTGGTTGCAGTTAGCCTTTGACTCGGGTTCAAATCCCGACCGGGGCGCTCTGGTAATAACATGTCAGGTCCTGCTAAGTCTAAGATTGAATTGAAGAACGCAAAGGTCTATATTCATCTGCCGGATGAGGCAACGCGCTCTAAAATACTCCATATAGACATTGAGCATCCAATGATTAATAAAATCATTCTGCCAAAGGAGGCAACCTATGCTGCCGGCAAAAACGGTGGTGTTTTCATCGGTTTAAAAAAAGAGATGATTGAGCGAGCAAACAAAATTTTAAAAAATAAAGGAATGTTTTAATATCAATAAACTGTTTTCTATTTTATGCATTGGGCGGATGTGATTGCATCAGAGTTAAAAAAGAAATCAGGAAACCATACTATTGCTACTGGTATAACACCATCAGGACCGATTCATGTCGGGAACATGAGGGAAATATTAACCGGGGATGCTGTAGTAAGGGCTTTGAAAGACATTGATGTAAATGCAAAAATGATTTACATAGGAGATACCTTTGACCAGTTGAGAAAGGTTTACCCTTTTCTTTCCCGGGAATATGAAGAATATGTTGGTATGCCATTGAGTGAGATTCCATGCCCCTGTGGTTCACATAAAAGTTATGCCGAGCATTTCCTTCTTCCTCTTTTAGAAGCGCTTGATGCACTTGGGGTTGAACATGAAACATTTTTAACCCATGAGATGTACAAAAATGGGATGTACTCCAAGGCTGTAAAAACTGTTTTGGAAAAAAAGGATAAAATAAGGAAGATTCTTGAAAATGTGTCAAAAAGGAAGTTGCCAAAATCATGGTTTCCTTATAATGCAAAATGCAGTAAATGTAAAAAGTTTGTCACAACACCAACAAAATATGAGTATCCTTATGTTCACTATAAATGTGAGTGCGGCAATGAGGGAAAAGCTGATATAAGGAAAGATGATGGTAAACTTCCCTGGAGGATTGACTGGCCTGCGCGCTGGTCATTCTTAAATATCACCTGTGAGCCATTCGGGAAGGATCATGCTACCGCTGGCGGCTCATATGATACCGGAACAGCAATAATCAGGGAAATTTTTGGAAAAGAACCACCTTATCCTGTAGTGTATGAATGGGTTCAGTTAAAAGGCAAGGGGGCAATGCACTCATCAACAGGTATTGCAGTGAGTGCTACCGACATGCTTTCCATGACGCCTCCGGAGGTTTTGCGTTTCATGATGGTAAGGACAAACCCGAACAAACACATAGATTTTGACCCAGGATTCGGGCTGCTCAACCTTGTTGACCTCTACGACAAATGTGAAAGAATTTATTTCAACCTTGAGAAGGGGGAAGATGATCAGAAAAGGGTTTACGAACTTGCGCAATCAAAAAATATTCCAGAAAAAATGTCAACACAGATTCCTTACCCTCATCTTGTTACTGTAAGTCAGATAAAGGATTCATGGGACGGCGTTCTTGATGTTTTAAGCAGAACAAAAAAAATATCTGATGATGATAAAATAAATCTGAAGCAAAGATATGAGTGTGTTTTGTTCTGGCTGAAAATTTTTGCTCCTGAATCAGTAAAATTCAGAGTATCTGAAGCGAATCTTCCAGTTACTTTAACCATATTTGATGCTCAGCAGAAACTGTTTCTGAAAACAATAACTGAAAAAATGAGGGAAATAAAATGGACGCCTGAGGAAATACATACAAAAATATATGAGCTTTCAAGGGGTTTAAACATTGAGCCTAAAAAATCATTCATCGCAATATATCTTGCGTTGCTCGGCAAGGAAAATGGACCGCGTCTTGGGCACTTCCTTTCATCATTGGATAAAAACTTTGTGATGAAAAGGTTTGAAGAGATAACAGCCCCGTAGTGTAGTGGTCAATCATTCAGGCCTTTGGAGCCTGAGACAGCGGTTCGAATCCGCTCGGGGCTATCCAAAAATTGGGGCTTAGGGATTAGAAGTTAGGGGATAGAGCGTTCAAGGAGTTAGCGGTTAGGAAGAGTATTTCCCTAATCCCTAACTTCTGGCTTCTTGGTTTCCCCTGACTACTAACTACTTGCCACCAACTACTTGCTACATTCTGCTATAAACCGTTATCTTCACATTATATTCCAAGTTTACTGCTGCACCCCTGTAAAAACCCATTCCAGCATAAATCCTTCCAGACTCCCTTATACTGTCATCATCAAAATCAATAACTATTCTTTCCACACTTCCACTTCGCTCCTTTCTCTGCTCCTCCTCCAAGTCAAAAACCGCGCCTGCCTGCTCAGTATTAAAACTCCAGCCTGCGAAAAGGTCTGCTGCTGAGGTTAAACCGTTATCCCAGCTGACTTCTACTACTGCGTACTCATCTCCTTTATTTATGTTTATCTCCTTGTAATCATGGTAGGGGTTTAGAGAGAGTTGCATCAAGCCAGGCAAATCCTTTTCACCACCAGCATGGGTTACTGTATCTGTCCATGTTATCTCCCTAATTTTATAGTTGACACCCCCGGATAGATTCAGTGCTTTTTGCGATTTTTCAAGCGCATCATAAGAGCTTTCTGCAGCCTGCAGCCAGTCACCGCTTCTGAAACAATTCACCGATTTTTTTATATTATTTTTAGCAGCAGTAACCTGTTTGAACAAATCACCTGTTATCCATTCCCTGTTTTCAGCCCTTAAATTTTCATACACTGTATCCAGGTTCTTGTATGTTTCATGGATGTTGAGTTTTGTATGCGCTCTCGCAAGATTGTCTCTATCAAGTTGATCAGCACCCCAAGGCGTTATTCTATAAGACATTATAGTAGCAGATTGATCCCAGAGCCAGTACACAGGACCTGGTTTTGTGGTTCCGTTCTCGTTAACCATGCCGTCATGGGGATGATGAAGCCCTAAAATATGTCCGGGCTCATGCACAAGTAAGGTATGAAACCATTCTGCGCATCTCTCAACAGTGTATTCATACTCAACCTGGTCATTAACAGTTCCTAAAACACCCCAGCCTTTTCCATCAGGTGCACCTGCAGCTATACCATAGGTCATAGGACCTTCAAATACTTGGATACCCTGTAGCACAAAAAGATTCACCCATATATTTTGATAATCTTCAGGGCTTCTGTCATATTTTTCCTTATTCCTTGTAATATAGTTCATCACAGGCTTTGAGTCAATGTAAACCGTTTTTCCTTCTTTAAATCTTGCCTTCCTCAAAGTTTCATCCATGCCAGGGTCATCATCAGGTAAATAGAAGGTTTTATGGCTTCCTTCCCACTCAAGCCATGGCATGTAACTGCGTAGTCTATCCAGGCATTCCTCAAAATTAATCTTCTCTTCAAAATCTGATGTGATCAGACTTCTATCATCCACCCAAATATGGGAGCTGATGTACACAGGCCTGTTCACTGGATGGTAAATATATGAAGGAAGGAATCTATACTGCACAGCAAAACTTGCAACTGTGGTTAACATTTCATTAAACTCATCATAGGTGGCTTCATTGTAATGCCATACAGGTGGGTATGCCTCTGCGCTGTCTTCATCCCTGTACTCGCTTGGAGCTGCGCCTGCATCCAGCCATAAAAACCCGTAGTTCCCGCCCCATGCCTGCATATCTATAACCATTTCCTCAGGTCTGTAACGTTCTTGATAAAATTTCCAGTAATGATATGTGTCAGCAGGCATGTATCCTTTGGTATAGGAATCAAAAAAGAATAATGTGTATTCAGGTTCCTTAAACACCAGGTTGTATTTACCCCTGTTTTCAGCAATCCAATCCTCCACAGCAGTGACATTAACATACTGTATTTGCTCTCCTTCACCCAACCTGTTCTGACCGCTTTCCTCATCATACTGGATCAAATAATCTGTAGGAGAACCTATCTCTGCAATACTGTTGGAATAGTCAAAAAGCTTGTTTGCAAACACATCAGGAGCGAAAACAAAATTGTATGAAAGATTGTAATGAAGGTATTCGAATGGTAACTCAAACACGTTCCCTCTCCCCCAGTCTGTAGGTATATTTTCTCCGGGAAGATTTTCCAGAAATATATCTGGTTGAATTATGTTTTCCTCAAATCCAACAAACACAAAATTGATTGTAACATCTGAAGAAAGCGTTATTCTTTCACAATAACCTTCAGGCACCCTCATTTTCTCCTCAGGAGTTTGTCTCAGGAATACGAATGCTGCCAAAACTACGATAATGATGACAAGTACTGACAGGAGTTTTCTTTTCTTGAACATATCCACTACTTTCATTTTAAACATCCCTTATTTTTATCATGGGTTCACCGCCGGCTCACCATATAAAACATTTTCAAGGAAGCAGGTTTTGTCAAACACGGAATTGTATTCTAAATAATACTTTTGCCTTGCAATTGAATGCGCTTTTCCGATACTCAAATCATTGCTCAGTAGTTCATCAAAATACATTGTCGCAAGCTCAAAATCACCATAACCATTGAATTCCCCACCAAAGAACGCACCCCATGATTCTTCTGTTGAACCAATATGGGCAAGTGCGCCTGCATGAATTAAACCAAGTGGGAGGTACATATCAGGGCCGAGTTCATCATATCTTTTTTCATCTGTTGCGCCAGCCCATATTGTTGGCCAGTCAAGTGCTGAGCATAAGCAGGATGCTGAGAAAACAATGGATGGTTTCATCTCAAGGGTTCTTACATCCTCTGCTCTTATTGTATCACCACTATTATCATAATCATGTGCATGCATCCACCAGTAGTACCAGCCATCCGGGAAGCCATGTCCATTATATATTATGAAATTTGCTTTTGTCATAAGTGCAGGATTCCCTGCTGTGTGTGATGAGGATGTGTCACCAGGCTTCCAAAAGCCTAATGCATAGTCAGCCGGTGTCCCAGGCCATTGTAAACGTGTGCTGAGTATACCATTTGAGAGGAATGCCTCAACGCGCTGATGCTCTGCACAGTTAGCGCTTGCGTCACCACACATCCTTGATGTAAGAATGGAATGATACTCTGGTGTTTCATCGTAGTCCAGGCTTCTTACAATCAATGCAGAGCCATCCAGAACATTTGCTGCAACTATTCTTCCAACAGCAAGTTCTGGTGTGTACAATTCAGGGTTTGCGTACTCATAATTACTACCATTATATTCTCCAGGTTCACCGTAGCAGATGTATTTACCTTTCACATTATTGCTTTTATCAAATGTTATGTCTAAATCAGAGTAATAGGAATCTGTTGCAAGATACTCCTCACCCTTTTCCTCCTGCGGGTTCTCATACCATATAGGATTTTTAATTTAAAGCATTGGTAAAGAAACAGGTCCTCCTACTAATGCAAGGTATTGAGGATCCATCTTTCTTTCCTTCAAAAAACTAACAGCATAATCAATATCGTTATCAATTTTTATTGCTTTCTTGTTAATATTTTTCTGCAGAACTATTTCATCATCATCTGTCAATGTATCAGGGCCTTCACCTCTTTCACCAGAACCTGCATCACCAGTCCCGTAACCCAACTGGTTTATCCATGACTGCTCAATAGTGTAATCATTAGTAACAACAATTGCCTTCCTATAAGATGCGAGTGGGGCAGAAGATAATGATAAATAGGGTATCATCACATCCTTACTCACATCGTTTGGATTTGTTACAACAATGTAATCACATTCATCCTTGTTTTCCTTTAATCTTCCAAGATAATAATTCCATATTTCTGCCCTGTTATCCAGTCTTTTTATCCCGACATCATAATCCCCTGAACCGACAACTATTACATTATTTATATGATTCCTGTCAAGAAAGTTTTGAACGTTACCTCCTTTGAATATAAGTGGTGCGTTAATGTATGAGGCAAGAGGTACTGATGTTAATGCATCGTTATAGTTTGAAACAATAACAACCAGTTCTATTTTACTCCAGTATGTTTCCGCTATCTTTATGCTAATATCAGAAGGATTTTTTCCAAAGGATGAAATTAAAATATTGGTAGGATGATACTTTTCGTTTATATGTGATGGTAATGACTCACCTGTACTGAAAAACAAGGGTACATAGTATCCTTTACCATCATTTGTTGTAGATGCAAAACAGACAGAAGCAGAAATCAGGTTTTCATCATCAACAGTTATCATTATGGGATTGGTGGCAGGTATTCTCTGACTGTTATAGGACAATGAAAATGCCTTTGCTGGTTTTTTGTAAACATGATATGCTGATAAAACAACAATTGCTATTACAATAATGCTGAGAACGATTTTTGTTTTTTTGTTCATCAAACATATATTGTTTAGGATTATATAAAAACTTTGGTAGAGTAAGCAATTTCAATGAAAAATATTTAACCTTTGCAGTCATTTCACCTGTAATGGTACAACTCTTAAACATAATGTTGTTTACAGGACTTATTCTCCTTGGTGTAGGATACTTTGTTAAAAGAAAAGAAGGAAAAATCTTTAACATAACAGGATATGTCCTCTTTGGAATTTACTGGATTTTTCAGGCACCGTATTTTCTCAAAATAGCAGACACAATTAATGCGGTTTTCTGTATGCTTGCCCTGCCTTTCTTTCTTTACATGGCATATCATGATTTTGTTTCATTCAAAAAAAATGAGGACCCGAGATGCCTGCGCTTCCTGGCAGGATGGGTTTTTTTCGCAGGGTTTGTTTACTTTCTGGTTGAGAAGATACCTTTCCTCACAGTTTCCATGATAAAAATATGCTCCCAGCAAACAGTATGGCTTCTCAACCTTTTTGGACACAACTACAGCTTAGGAGATGTGGCTTATTACCCCGAGATCTGTATACCGATAGTGCCTACAAACGAGGGTATTTCAATAATTCTTGCATGTACAGGGATACAGAGTATAATGATATTTCTCGGCGCGTTCATTGCAGTGAAAGCAAACTTAAAAAGAAAAATTTATGCTTTTCTTGCAACAGTACCTGTTATCTGGGTATTAAACATAATAAGAAATGCAGGAATAATATATGGTGACAGCATCGGTTTTGATGTCCATATTACACACAACTATATTGGAAAAGCAGGCTCCCTGATTGCATTGATTGTTCTTGCATGGGTTGTTTTCAGAATACTTCCTGAGCTTTATGATAACATTATTGGGTTGATGGACTTATATAAAAGGAAAGCTCTTAATCCTGAAAGGTGATGTATGAATATGATTGCAAAAGGAACAATACATTTGATATTAATGCCATTCATATTAGGGGTAATTTTTATGCTATCATTTTTTTATCTAAGAGTCATGATTTTTCCTGCGATTATCTTTTTCATCATCACAGTTTTTTTCCTTTTTTTCTTCAGAGACCCTGAAAGAAAAACAGGGAAAGGGGTGGTTGCACCAGCGGACGGAAAAATCATGAGGATAGAAGAAAATGATTCCATCAAAGTTTCAACATTCATGAATCTTCATAACGTGCATGTAAACAGGGCGCCATTTGACGGAAAAATAACAAGTATTAAGCATATTTTTGGCAGGCATGTACCTGCATACAAAAAAGAATCAGACTCAAATGAAAAGGTTGTTATACTCATGGATACAGAAAT
Source organism: Methanobacteriota archaeon (assembly GCA_030605245.1). Classification (GTDB taxonomy): domain Archaea; phylum Thermoplasmatota; class JASEFT01; order JASEFT01; family JAUWIS01; genus JAUWIS01. The sequence goes on from JAUWIS010000030.1 coordinate 7,678, forward strand.
AGGGAGGATAAAAATTGTTCAAATCGCAGGGATTTTCGCGCGTAGAATTGTTCCATACATCAAAAAAGATGAGGTTGTAAAGAAGGGGCAGAGAGTCGGTATAATAAGGTTTGGTTCAAGGGTTGACCTTTACCTGCCGAAAAACATTGAAATAACTGTTAAGAAAGGGGAAAATGTGCTGGCAGGTAAAACAATTGGAATGATAAAATGAAAATAGTTAAACTGATTTCAGTTGCGGATTTGTTTACAATAATAAACGCATTACTCGGCTTTACCGGGATAATATGTCTGCTAAAGGATAAAATAGACTTTGCCATAATGTTCATTCTGTTTGCTATACTTGCAGATGGAGCAGATGGTTTTGTTGCCAGAAGATTCAGTAAAAAATGGTGCCTTGGAGACTATCTGGATATAATGGCTGATACCATATCCTTTTGCGTCGCCCCTG
>JAUWIS010000059.1 GCA_030605245.1 Methanobacteriota archaeon
GCTTACAGAAAATACCTTTTCAACATTTTTAACACATTAAAAAAGATGAATATTTTTACACTTGTTGTGGGTGAGAGACACCTTAAAGAGGTGGGCGAGGTTGTGAATTACATGGCGGATGGCATAATAAATCTTAGTTTCCAGCCGATTGACAACCCATTAAAATACAAGAACCTGATTCATGTTAGAAAGATGAGAGGGACAAACCATGCAAAGGACATAATGTCCATGGAGATATCAAGAAACGGGATTACAGTGTTCAAAATTGAATAAAACAAAAAAAATTTATACCACCACAAAATCCCTTTCCAGATATGACATTTCTTTTTCACTGATTGCCATTGGTGAGATAGGGATTATCAGTATGGATTTATTTATGCTCACCGTGTCCTCCAATGCCTGAAGGGATTTCAGGATTGTAAGGAAATTGTTTTGAACAATAAGGTACTCCACCCCATCAAGTAAAACTGCGCTGTTCCTGTTATTTTTGATAAACTCCTTTATTGTCCATGTCATTTTCTCTATATGTGTTGGATTAATAGAATGCTCATCTTCCCTGCCTGTTGTAAGCCAGAGTAGCTCCACATTTTTCAGTTTGTGTTTCTCTTTTACCTCATCAGGGTTTGTCCTGGTAACACATAAACCGGGCGCGCCCTTTTTGACAAAATCTGAGAAAACCTTGAAGCTTGTTTCAGGTGTCTGTTCCCTGATCATGTAGCATGAGCCCCTGTTGTATTTGACCTTGCGGGGTTTTATTTTTGGCTTATCCTTCACACCTTTCTCAGAAGGCTTTATTTCTTTTAGTTTTTTCTTGTAATAAACAAAGCCGAGCAAACCTACTGTTGCAATGATTGCAGCAACCAATCCTATTATCCATCCCTGGATACCAGCGCCTTCCTCTTCTTCTCCTTCTGCGTCTAATCTGACACTCATTAGATACGGGTTTTGTTTTCCGTTTTCAGGTTTTGTTGCATTGTTACCATTGACGTCTGTTACAAAAAAATAGTAGTAGGTATCATTTGTTACATCCTTACCCGGGATTGTTGTTACCCATGTGTTTCCTCCCTTCTGTTTCATTGACAGAGATTTCCATGATGCCTCTTCCGTGCTTCTGTAGTATAATATTACACTTACAATTCCTACATTGTCTGTTATGTTTACGCTGATTTCAACTGGTTGTCCAGGAGCAATATTCACCAGTTCTGCTGTATGGATAATTGTCGGGGGTGTGCTGTCTTTTACTATGATTGTTATGGTATCAGTATCCCAGTTGCCTGCTCTGTCTGTAACATTGAGTGTAACCAAAAATTCGTCTGCATTGTCAAATGTGTACTGGGGCTGTTTTCCTGATAATGTTTGGAGGTTTTCATCAGTGAATGTCCATACATAACTACTTATTCCACTGATTGCATCTGAGGAGCCACTGCTGTTGAATGTTACCACTGTATTCTGGTTCACAGTTTGAGGATTACCAGCATCGGCTGTTGGTTTTCCTGTGTCAGTACCAATAATCAGATCAGGTGTTTCTGGTGCGTCCTCTTTGTTACCAGCAAAATCGGCTGCTACAGAATAAAACTGATAATACCCATTATTTCCTGTAAACAGAATTGACCATGGACTTTCAGGATCAACATTGTACACTGTCCAGTTATTCCATGAGGAGTTATCAGGAGAATACCTGTGCCATAATGTAACATTTTTTACATTGCTTGTGTAATCTGTTGCATTTATGTTGATTGTAAATGATAATGTGTTCTGCCAGTATGGTAAAATCTTTTCAATATCTGATGATGGTTTTGCTGTATCCACGGTTGTATTGGCATCCGCCGATGCTGGTGGGTCCTCAGCGTTTGCGGCGTTGTCTATAGCTACAGTATAAAACTCATAGAAACCATCTGATGCTGTGAATGTTATTGTTCCATCTGGAGGTTCATCTGTGCAGTATTTTGTATAATCACCATAATCCTACCTATACCATAATTCAATACTTTTCACCCCGCTGCCGGTACCATCATCTGATGTGTAACTGATATCAAATGGTGACACTGTTTTATACGTGGATAATGTGGCTACTTGGGAAACAGGCTTGGCTGTTTCCAAGGTTGGCGTTGCATTCTTCTCAACAACATTCAAGTCCTCATTTTCTGCTTCATCCTCAGCCCTGACCACAAAATAGTATATTCGACCATTTTCCAGTCCTGTGATAGTATAACTCAGATTTGCTGTTGTATAATTTGATGTTGTAAAATCTTCCTCACCGGATATCCGGGCCATGTAAATGTTATAAACAACTGAGGTAACGTTGTCTGATGCAGGATCCCAACTTAGGATTACAGTTCTACCAGTTTGTGCATCTATGGCGATTTTAATACCATCAAATACTGGTTCTGTTGTATCCACTGAAAATGTATGATTTGTGTCAGGGCTCATTATGTTTTTAGCAAGGTCAATGCCGTTAGAAATACTAATATTATAGTTCCCGTCAGCAATTTTCTCAAGGGTTGTGAAGTTTCCATCCCACACTGTCAGGCTGGACCATGATCCTGAAACAGTATAGTTATCGTATAGTGGTAGTAATCCAAATGTAACATTTAGCTCGGTTGATTGATTCATTTCCTCAGTAAATATGATTGTGAAAGTAACATTAAGCCCGTTTACAGGTGGTTCCGGGTTTAGGATTACTGTTTCAACTTTTGGTGGTGTGTTATCCACATCAATGTATAGTATATTGCCTTCGTTGTATCCCTGATTTTCTCCAAAGTCATTTGCAAATATGAAAACAGCATACTCATTGCTTGGAACAATAGGCTGGGAGTTAAATGTCAGGTTTATTACTGAATAATAATTATAGGTATCCTCCCCACCTGTTATCTCACCATGGATTGTGTCAACAGAAACGACTCTTTGTCTGGGAGCAAACATGCCTGTGTGGTCATCATTTGGATAAAGTTTCACACCTGACACATCTATTGTCTGCAGCTTTCCGTTGCTGAATAATGCCTGCGCCCAGGTAGGTGTTGGGTTTGTGCTGTTGTAATACTGTCCGTCAATGCGATATCCCTCCCAATCATGCCAACCAGACGCTACATACTCCTTGGATGTTGTGTTACCAATCCATCCGCCCTCTGCAGTCGCATCCCATGTTGCAGTAATATTGTAGGTATAGTCATCTATCTGTGTTAGACTTAACAGTTTCTCCTGACTCCCGATATCCCATTTAGCATCATACCTGTATCCAGGGATAATTATGTAGTCTTTTTTACCATGAAATTCACTTTTGTATTCCCCGAATTGAATACTGCACTCTCTCAAATTGTCTGGATACTGCTCTGTTACAGTAGCATTGATTGTTGTTGGGTTGTTTACGCTGATATTTCCGTTTAAATTTAACATAACATCTGTAATTCCTGGTGGTGTGTCCTCCCAGTCTAAACTTACATTCAACCATAATGTTTCATTAGCATTAACACTAAACAATGTTTTGTTAGATGCATGCTGATTTGAGGTTACAAACAGTGTAAGGTTTGCTGGTATTACGTCCATCTCATAATAACCATCATCATATGTCCAGTTTTCTTTCTCCCAATCCCCATACCCGTATGCCTTTACATCGGCCCATATACTGCTCCCACCTGTTTCACTAATAAACCCTTTTATTTTTGCATTTTCCTCTAACACAGGATACATTGTTATGTTGAGCCATTTTGTCTCATATTCTGCTATCTCAAAATCAGTCTCATTGGAGTAATACCCATCAGCATTTACATTCATCCATAAATGGTCAGCAATAGTGTTTACCTCATAGTAGCCTGTTTCATTTGTTTCCTTACCATCTCCCCACCAACCATGGCGATTGTCTATATTTATCCATGCGTTTGGAACAGACGCATTTGTTTTGAATTCTTTAACAAATCCTTTCACTACCGAGTTTTCAGACCTGTACTTCAAAGACACATTCTGCCATGTTGTCTGATTATCAAACATTTCCACATACACACAGACATATTCATAATTATCTTTCCAGCAGTCCATCCTAAGCATCCCATCTATTGTTTTCATCTCAAAATAACCAGTTGGATAGGTGTCTGTTCCATTATGGTAGCCCAATTCATCATTGTTAACAGATACCCGCACACTGCCAAGCCCTATTCCCGTTGTAGAATTTTTAACATACCCTTTAAGTGTGCATAGTTCAGGCGGTCTTCGACTGAGTATCAGATTAACCCATTTTGTCTCACCATCCATAATATAAATTTCAGTTCCATTTTGAAGGAAACCATTTGCTTCTGCCCAAATCCAGATACTCCCTGCTGTCACGCCCAAGGAATAATAGCCTGTTTCATCAGCCTTTGTGCCGTTCCCGCCTCCATTGTTATACCATATCCCTGCATCAGGAATACCAATGCCATCTTCATCCTTCACAAAACCTTTTACAACACAGTCATATTTCTCTGCATCCACCTCTGATGTCAGCCCAACAAACATTACACCAACCATCATTACAATGACAGTAAACCCGCATATTTTCTTTTTAATCATATCTCTCCTGAAACAAAATATGTTTATACCTATATATTCTTTTTTCGCCTGACAAAGGTTTTTCAAAAAATATCTTTATATAATACTAAACACATAGTATTTTGTGGTTTGATGGCTAAAAAACCTAAGTCTAAACAAGGGAAATCGGTCAAAAAGAAGCCTGAGAAGGCAAAGAAACTTCATGTTGTTCTTTCTGAGGTTAAAACAATGAGGAAAATACTTTTTGAGTTGAAAAAACTTAACAGAAATCTGGAAAACTTCAATGACAATCAAAGAACGCTTGAAATAAACAAAACATATCTTGCAAGCATTGATAAAACACTTGAGGAAATCAATTTCACAATGAGAAGCATGAGATGGTCAATGGGCAAATAATTATTTTTATTCGCTTTCTATCCTTGGCGCAAGCAGATATACTACATGACCCTTTCCTTCCGCGATATCAAACTCCAGTCTAACAGGGTAATCAGTTCCAAGGTTTATTGACACGTTTTCAGATGTTGAGCTTGCTTTCACCATTTTTGAAAAATAATCAAGTGAAAACATGCTTTTTACCTTTTCCTTGCACTTCAAATCAGCAAGAACATTCTTTGGCAGTTTTAGACTCACGGAATCATCCATTTCTCCTTCTGATACAAGTTAAAAACCATCTGGTGATGCAATCAACGCAACATGGTCTGATACTGACTCACTTGCTTTTATGCCTTTGTCAAGTTCTGATGGTTTTGCAACAACCTTCGCAGGCAGATTCAAATTTGGAACCTTTGGCTCTGACATGCCGGATGTGTCAATTAAAGACATCCTTCTTGTCAGGTTTTCAACATTCACTATAATCTTGTTTTTTTCCTTGTCAAACTTTAAGGACACGCTATCCTCAGCTTTTGCAAGACGCAGCACCTCACCAAGTTTTTCTATATCAACACCCATCTCCATATCAGAAGCAGAATAAGACTCAAAAGCCTCTTTATTCAAGGTTAAATCAACCATTGCGACATGCGCAGGATCCACAGCTTTTACAACAATACCTTTCTCGTTTATAACAATTTTTGCCTCATCTGTCAGTGTGGAAAGCACACCTGTAAACTCTTTTAGCACATTTGCCTTAACTGTTGCCTCAAACATAAACCCTTATCATTTTTGGCATATTTATTAGTTTCTATCAGCCCTTTTCTTTTTCTAAAGAAAAAGAAAAGCGACTGGCGGAAAAGAAAAA
>JAUWIS010000133.1 GCA_030605245.1 Methanobacteriota archaeon
CGAAACGGTTTATTAGTAAATAATAATTTACCTTTGATTCTTTCATGAAAAAACAGAAGGGATTACATATAACCTTCATCCCTTTTCTTTTCCGTCCAGCCCTTTTCTACTCTGGAATTGCCAAAAGGCAATTCCATACGTTCCTAGGAAAATGCCTTTCCTTTGGAAAAGTTGAAATCTTTTCCAAGGATATTAGGAAAACGCCTTTAGCGTTTTCCGTAATATGGCATTTTCCGTCGGATCTCTTAGGAAGAGAAGAAACGCCTTGGGGTTACTACGGAATTGCAAAGCAATTCCGTACGTTGCTAGGAAATCACAAAGTGATTTCCGTCGCATAAAGAAGAGAATTGAGGGATTGCAAAGCAATCCCTCCTTCTTTTTCTTTTCCGCCAGTCGCTTTTCTTTTTCTCTTAGAAAAAGAAAAGGGCTGTTAGCCAAATAAAATATCATCCGCCATTTTTGATACCTTTTCAACATAATCAGGGTGCGCAGAAACCATAACCCCCCATTCAGCAGCCTTTCTTTTACCTATGGCTTTTGCGAGTGATGAATATTTTGAGAAAGGAGCAATTTTTTCGCCATCAAATATTTTAATGTCAATACTGTTCAATCTCGGTTCGGAAAGAAGTATTTCCTTACCAGGCGTATCAATAATCACATATCCTTCAGGCGCCCCAACCAAGTTGCATATCTCCTTCTCCTTTTCCTCTTTTTTTCCATTTTTCTCCAAACATAGAAGTTTTTCTGTTTCATCCCTGCTTAGCTCATCTATACCTTTTGAGAATGCCTTTTTGAACAGTTTCCTGTATTTAAGGCGTAAAACCATCTCTCTTGGGAACCCTCCTGTTTTCAATAAAGCAGAAATAAGCTCGGGTTCAGTCATTCCTGAAACATTATCAAGCCCTTTCTCCATTGCTTTCCCAACGGCTCGCACCACCATCATCTCGGCTATCCTAACCGTTTTATGAAAATAAACAGACGAATACATCAATCCCCTGGCGACAAGCATTCCTTCAACAGCCCCCACACCCTTTTTATCCACAACAAGATTGTTGTTCCTAATTTCCATTGTCTGCAATAATCTTTCCATGTCTATGACACCATAAGCAACGCCTGTATAATGTGCATCCCTGAGCAGGAAATCTATCTGATCTGCATCAACTGCCCCATGTATTATTTGAGCAAGATAATTCTTTTTTCTTTTACCTGATACAAGTTCTGCTGTCTCATCTGGTTTCAACCCATATTTTTCAAGGATTTCAGGAATTGTAGTGTGCATATCTATTGCCTTTCTTTCCTTTTTATCTATAATGTCATACTCCCCTGTAATTATCTCTTTTGTAATCTCCATATGATCCTTTTTCAGCTTATTGCTCATAAGATACTCAAGTGTATGGGAATAGGGCCCATGTCCAACATCATGTAGCAATCCTGCTGACATAACAAGCCTTTTCTCATTTTCATCAATTCCAAGATTATCCGCAATCAGTCCTGCAACATGGCTTGTGCCAAGGGAATGCTCAATTCGTGAATGATGCGCGCCAGGGTAAACAAGATATGCAAAACCAAGCTGATGTATGGAATTAAGGCGTTGCATCTCAGGTGTTCCGATAAGTTCAAGAAGCACACCCCTGATTTTTATGTTGCCATGCACAGCATCCCTGATGATTTTATAATCCATATTTTAAGATATGTTTTGGACTATTTAAACATAACATATTTAAACAATGTAAGGCATACTTTAATAGTATGATATGGTCAACCTCTATCACCGTAAATGAAAATATTGATATGGTGTACAATTCCGTTTCACAGTATTTCACATCATTGGGTTTCAAAACAAAAACTACTGTAAAACCAACAAGAGTTATTCTGGAGAGAGGAAGCGTTCTTTTTGCTGATGTAGGTATTCTTAGGGATAAATGGGCAACAAAAAAATGTGAACTTGAGGTAAACCTTATACCCTCTGAAAAAAGTGTTAATATCAAATGCGATTACTATGTGCCATGGGTAATCTCCTCAAAAGGCAGGGACCTTGAGGCAATAAACAAGGAAACAGAAGGACTGAAAAACTTTATAATGGCACAGAAAGAATAGTTCAGCTCACCCCAACGCCTTCTATTACCTTCACATTCCCCGGGGGCAGAATCCTCATTATCCTATCCGCAGGGCAACCAAATATTTTACTGAGTTTTTCCGCAAAATCTGTTTTCTTTGTTTCACCAGGCTCAAAAACAATATATCTTTTTGAATGATGCTTAACTGCACTCACAGGAGCACACATGAGTTTTTTCACTGATTCAACCTCTACTTCACCTATTCCTACATTTATTTTTATTTTCCTGAAAAAATTCTTTTTACCCCTTATGATAAAACCGCCTCTTGGAACAAACTCCCCGGTACCTGGTGTTTTGCTTACCTGCTCAGGTCTGACCCAGTACGCATCACCGCTACCTATTTTTGCATTCCATGCCTTTGAAAATATCAGTGAAAAGGCACATGCTTCCTTCAGTGTTGCTTCATCATCTCCTTTTACGACAATACTTGGCGCACCATGAATGTCTGCATGCGCATACCTGTCTTTCTCCTTCAAATATCTTTTTACGATTTTTTCATTGCTTCTTGCATCCTTTCCCCCAATTACTATAACATTGTTTGACGACATGAACCATCTGTATTTCTCAAACCAGAAAATTTTCTCCTTCTCTTTTTTCTCCTGTTTCTTTTCTATTTCAAATTTTTTCATCTTTTTTTCTGTTAATACAAGTGATTTTTTTACACCTTCAAGTTTTTCCTTTGCCTTTTTCCCGGATTTGTAATAATACTCAGCGTTTTCAGGTACAGTTTTTCTTATATCAAGTCTTATCCTTGTTTCCTCAAATAAGGCCTCAACCCATCCTTCATTCCTGTTTTCCTCCACAACCTCCTTAAACCCTTTTAAATCTCCTTTTGCATTTTGAAGTATTTTATCAATCAACAGATAATTTTCATAAATCAAATCCCCCTTTTTTTTGTTCTCTGTTATCCCTTTTTCAAATTTTTTCCTGGCATTTTCCTGCTGCTTTCTCTCCCTCTCATATCTTTCCATTGTTTCATTATATTTTGATAATCCCTTCTCTTTTTTCATAATGCCTTCTTTTTCATAGAAAAAATCATTTACAGCATCATTGAATGAAGAATATTTTTTTTGGACATGTTTCTTGTATATCTGAAGATGAACTGGTATGGCATCTGTCATTTTGTTATCCTCGAAAACAATTGATGCTTCCTTTTCCTTTTTCATTAGATTTGAAAGCGCATCATAAATCCTTCTTATATCCTCTTCATTCACACCTTTTTTGTTTTTATCTACCCCTGCATTACAACAGATTTCCTCAGAACAGA
>JAUWIS010000054.1 GCA_030605245.1 Methanobacteriota archaeon
AATCCTGCTTGGCAGTCTAAGACATCTTATTTTTATTCCCATGTTTATCATGATTTTTCTGAATCAAAGAAAAAATGGTTTTGTCCATTCCAGAAAAAACTGGCTTGTTTTCGCAGGCATCGGTGTTTTTGCCATAGCGCTTCCGAATATTTTCCAAAACATAGGGATGAAATACACAACCGCCTCCGTAAGTTCAATTATTCAGTCATCAGGGCCTGTTTTCACTATCGCGCTGGCCGTTATCCTTTTGGGAGAATCCCTAAATGCCAGGAAGGTTGCAGGTGCATTTATTGCTCTTGCAGGTATGGTTATGCTTGTCAGTAACGGAACATTTTGCTTTGCAGGCAGCACATTCTACGGGAACATTCTTCTGCTGCTTTCCGCTATTTCCTATTCTATTTCAGGCGTTATCACAAAAAAAGGGCTTAAAAAAAACTCACCTTTTACCATTCTCAGTTTCGGCATAATGATAGGATTTATTATTCTAACAATCACCTCTGCCCTCACAGAGAACATCATGATTATAATATCGCTTTCCATCGAAACATGGTTTGTCATTCTGTTTCTTGCATTGTTCCCAAGTTTCATTGCCTCATGGTTATGGTATAAAATCTTGATAGACACAGAACTCTCAAAACTTGCTGTTTTTCTTTACCTCATGCCTGTTTTCGCAGTTTTGTTCTCATACATTATGATCGGTGAAATCATTAATATTTACACAGTGTTTTTCGCGGGTTTGATAATCGGTGGGGTGGCAATCGCGCAGAGTGGGCCTGCTGAGACTTTCATGCCGTTGCAGAACAAGCAGAAAAGTATATAGACTGACTGAAAGTCAGCCGTTCTTTTCTCTTTGCGACGGAAAAAATGCATTGCATTTTTTCCTAGCATCGTACGGAATTTGCTATGCAAATTCCGTAGATCCGCAAGTCGCTTTCTCTTTTCTTACAAGAAAAGAGAAAGGGCTTTTGAACTCAGGTCACGGCGTATTTCTACCAGCCCCTTCTTTCTCTTAAGAAGAGAAAGAAGGACCTGGGGACTAAGAAAGAGAATTAAGGGGTTGCCAAAGGCAACTCCTTTTCTCTTTTCTTTTTCGCCAGCGTTCTACAAATTTGCAGGGCAAATTTGTAGAGAATAGGAGCTTCTGCTCCTATGAATTTTCTTTTCTCTTTGTGAAAAGAAAAAGGCTGTCCCGAACGCCGAAGGATAGGCCAAACTACCCCACAGGCCCGCAGAAAACTTGCTTCGCAAGTTTTGATGGAACTTTGTTCCATTTCTCTCCAAAAATTGCTGTTGCAATTTTTGGTGATTTCGAGGATTAAGTGGAACGAACATAATGAGTTCCACACAATCTACATGCAGAATGGCTTATGTACCAATAATTATTACTATCTTCACTTTCTGCCGAACACTTTGTTCGACAACTTTAAATAATGGTAAATTTATTCGCCCTTATGGATATTGCTGAAAAGATTGCTGGTGAAATCACACTCTCAGAAACGCCTGGTAAGACTATAAGGAAATGGAGGGAAACATTTCACCTGTCCCAGGGTATGCTTGCAGATTTCCTGAAAATATCACCGTCAGTGATAAGTGACTATGAATCAGGAAGAAGGGCATCCCCAAACATATCTAGTGTGAGAAGGATTGTTAAGGCAATGATAAAACTTGATGAAACAAGAGGAGGGCTTACAATCAAGCAGTATTCAACAAAACTCAGTGATGCTATATTTGATATTAGGGAATTCACATCCGGAATTCCCGCAAAGGATTTTGTTAAATCCATTAAAGGAAAGGTTATGGCATCAAAGGAGTATCTGGACAGGAAAATCCATGGGTATACTGTAATGGACAGTTTGAAAGCAATCACATCATTTTCATCATTTGATTATCTGAAGGTTTATGGCTGGAGCGCTGAAAGGGCATTGATATTTACTGGCGTGAAATATGGTAGATCCCCCATGGTTGCTGTGAGAGCCCATCCACTGAAGCCTGGGATGGTTGTTTACCAAAAACCTGAAAAGGTCGACAAATTAGCCGTTAAGCTTGCGGAGGTTGAAAGAATCCCTCTTGTTGTTTCTAATCTTTCTGTGAATAAAATAATAGAGGAGTTAAGAAAATTGTAGGTGATATAAATGGTAGGGATAGTAAGTTATGGTGCATACGTGCCACGATACAGGATAGAATCAAAGGATATAGCAAAGGTATGGGGTAAAGATGAGAATATTGGTAAAGGACTCGGTGTATTCAGCAAGTCCGTCCCAGGCCTTGATGAGGATGTTGCAACAATATCTGTTGAGGCTGCAAGAAATGCTATGAAAAAATGTTCTGTAGATCCGGGTGAGATAGGAGCAGTGTATGTCGGCTCTGAAAGTCATCCTTATGCAGTGAAGCCTACCGCAACCATTGTTGCAGAGGCGATAGGTGCAGGTCCCCATTTAACAGCAGCAGACTATGAGTTTGCATGCAAGGCTGGCACAGCAGCAATCCAGACATGCATGGGGCTTGTAAGCTCTGACATGATAAAGTATGGTCTTGCAATAGGAAGCGACACGTCCCAGGGTGCGCCAGGTGACGCACTTGAATATTCTGCATCTGCAGGAGGCGCTGCATTTCTTATTGGGAAAGAAAACGTTATAGCTGAAATCAATAAAACATATTCATACACAACGGACACACCTGATTTCTGGAGGAGAGAATCGCAGAAATATCCGAGTCATGGTGGAAGATTCACAGGTGAACCTGCATATTTCAAGCATGTAATGAACTGTGCAAAAGGAGTACTTGAAAAAGTAGGAGCAAAACCATCTGATTACAAATACGCTGTTTTCCATCAGCCAAATGGAAAATTCCCGGTTAGGGCTGCAAAAATGCTTGGTTTCACTTCTGAGCAGATTGAAACCGGTTTGCTTACACCAAGAATAGGTAATACCTATTCTGGTGCCACGCCTCTTGGGTTGGCTGCAATACTTGATGTTGCATCCCCGGGGGACAGAATATTTGCGGTTTCCTACGGCTCAGGGGCAGGTTCTGATGGTTTTGATATTACCGTGACAGAAAGCATTGAGAGACTTGATAGGAATCCTACCGTTGAATCATTCATAGCAAACTCAAAATTTATTGATTACGCTACATATGTGAGATACAGGAAAAAACTTCATCTTGGAGGTGAATGAAATGAGGGATGTTGCTGTCATAGGTGTCGGAGTAACAAAATTTGGTGAGCTGTGGGATAAATCATTGAGGGATTTAACGGCTGAAGCAGGTTTAAAGGCAATTCTGGATGCAGGTATAGCATCTAAGGATATTGATGCATTGTATGGTGGGAACATGTCATCAGGGCTTTTTGTTAATCAGGAGCACACTGCTGCATTGATAGCTGAGGCAGTAGGGCTTACAGAGAGGCATATACCTGCTACACGAGTTGAGGATGCCTGCGCATCAGGCGGTGTTGCCTTGCGTCAGGGCTATATTTCTGTTGCATCAGGAGTCCATGATATTGTTGTGGTTGGCGGTGCTGAAAAGATGACGGATGTAAGCCCTAGTTTAGCAACAGATGCACTTGCAACAGCAGGTGATCAGGAATGGGAGGCATTCTTTGGTGTAACATTCCCTGGATTATATGCAATGATAGCCAGAAGACATATGCATGAATATGGTACAACAAAGGAACAACTTGGTGCTGTTGCCGTAAAAAACCATCATAATGGTTCTATGAATCCTAATGCACATTTTCAAAAGGAAATCACGCTTGAGCAGGCATTAAACTCAACCATGATTGCTGAGCCTTTAGGGCTTTTTGACTGCTCACCAATAAGCGATGGTGCTGCTGTTCTGATACTCTGCCCCCTTGAAAGAGCAAAAGAATTTACAGACAACCCTGTTAAAATCGTTGCATCTGCACAGGCGTCTGACACGCTTGCATTACATGGTAGAAGGGATATATGTACAATGGATGCAACTGTTGCAGCGGCAAATCGTGCTTACAAGCAGGCAGACATTCAATTAAAAGACATAGACCTTGTAGAGGTTCATGACTGTTTCACAATCAATGAAATTCTTGCTGTTGAGGATTTAGGTTTTGTTAAAAAAGGGGAAGGAGGGAAAGCATCTGAGAATGGTTTAACAGCACTGGATGGTGAGATACCTATTAATCCTTCCGGGGGGTTAAAATCAAAAGGTCATCCTGTTGGTGCAACAGGTGTAGCCCAGGCTGTTGAGATTGTAACACAGCTTAGAGGTGAAGCAGGCAAGCGTCAGGTAAAAAACGCAGAGATTGGTATGACACATAACATTGGTGGCAGCGGCGCAACCTGTGCAATCCACATTTTTGAGGTGGTATAAATGAAAGAAGTTAGCAGTCAGAAGTTAGCAGTCAGGGAGAAAGAGATAAGGGCATCTTGTTTCCTAACCCCTAACTCCTATATCCTAGCTCCCAAAAAGGAGGTGGTATAAATGGCTGTACCAAGATTCTGGAGGGAAATACCGCAGAGATACAATCTTGAAGGAACAGAATGCCCTAAATGTGGAAAAAAATATTTCCCACCTAAATCTGTTTGTGATTCATGCAGACGAGAAAGCATCGGAAAAATGAAAAAGGTGAAAATGTCAGGAAAAGGAAAAATATACACATACACAGTAATACATGTAGGTTCCAGCATGTTTCAACTCCAGACACCATATGTTATGGCAATAATTGAACTTGATGAAGGCCCAAGAATCACAGGGCAGATTGTTGACTGCGAAATAAATGATGTTAAAATCGGAATGAGGGTTGAGTCTGTTTTCAGGAAAATTGGTGAGGAAAGCAAATCAGGTGTTATCTATTATGGTTACAAGTTCAGGCTGATAAAATGAGAATACTTGCACACATATGCTGCGCACCCTGCTATGTACCTGTTCATAAAAGACTGATTGATGAAAAACATAATGTTACAGGTTTCTGGTACAACCCAAACATTCATCCTTTTATGGAGTACAGGGCGCGTCTTGAGGCATTAATGAAATACCAGAAAATAGAGAACATTGAAATTATTTACAGGGATTAATACAATCTAAAAGAATTTCTTAAAGGACAGATAAACGCAAGTGACAGATGTGAGTTCTGCTACAAACAAAGATTAAATGAGACTGCAAAAACAGCAAAGGAAAAAAAATTTGACGCCTTCACAACAACACTGCTTGAATCACCGTTCCAGAAGCATGAATTAATAAAAAACATTGGTGAGAAAATAGGAAAACAAAATAATATAAAATTTTATTATGAGGATTTCAGGCCATGGCATGAGCAGGGTAAAAAAGAAGCAAGCAGTTTAAGCCTTTACAGGCAGAGGTACTGCGGATGCATTTTCAGTGAAAAGGAAAGGTTTGGAAGGAAGGTTGTGGAATGAACTTTTTGATTATTTTGATAGCCCTCGTTTTCAGCAAAAAGATGAACGGAAAGTTTTTATAAAACGAAATATATCCTAAGTTGACTAAAACAAATAGATGTATAAATGAACATAAGTTCGGTTATACCACTAAAATGAGAGGATATACGAACTTGAGTTCGGGTATGATTGAGTTAAGCGACATTGCCTGAGGTGGTGAAAAATGAGTGAGAAGTATATAT
The DNA here is from genome assembly GCA_030605245.1 of Methanobacteriota archaeon. Lineage (GTDB taxonomy): Archaea > Thermoplasmatota > JASEFT01 > JASEFT01 > JAUWIS01 > JAUWIS01. The sequence continues at coordinate 5,609 of JAUWIS010000054.1, forward strand.
TAGTTGAACGCTCTCCGACCATAAAAGAGTATCAAAAGCTTCGTGAAGCGGTTGGGTGGGGGAATGTGGATTTTGGAGCAACTGAGGTCGGTTTGCATAACTCTCTCTTTTCAGTATGTGTTATTTATAAGAATAATGTTATTGGATGTGGGAGACTGGTTGGAGATGACGGTATCTACTTCTACATCCAAGATGTTATCATTCTTCCAGAATTTCAGGGAAAGGGGATTGGCAAACGCATTATGGATGCTATCATGGATTATCTCAAAGCACGTGTTCATCCTAATGCTTTTGTTGGCTTAATGGCAGCAAAAGGAGTTTCTAAATTTTATGAGCGATATAATTTCATGGAACGACCAGCAGATGCACCAGGGATGTTTATAAGAAGGAAAAAATAGGAGAGGGTGTAACCTCGCCTAAGAGAGCGTATATAGCTTCGCACCTTCGGTACTTCGCCCAAATCCAGCAAAGCTGGACTTCGGATACGCTCGGAACGTTATAC
>JAUWIS010000123.1 GCA_030605245.1 Methanobacteriota archaeon
ATTCTCCATCCCGTCATTGCATAAGCCTTTGTAAGCGTGAAGCAGCTGACTGTTCTTTCTTTCATCTCTGGAATAGAAGCGATGCTGAAATGCTTTACCCCATCAAATGTAATGTATTCATAGCTTTCATCAGTAATAACTGCGAGATTATTTTCCAAAACAACATCTGCAAGCGCTCTAAGGTCTTTCTCTTCAAACACTGCACCTGTTGGATTACTAGGGGTGCAAAACATAACTGCTTTTGTTTTGTCTGTAACCGCTTTCCTAAACCCATCTATATCCAATCTAAAACCTTCCTCTTCTATAGTTGGAACATATATGGGTAGAGCAGATGCAAGCACGACCTGCTGGGCATGGGTTGAATAGTTTGGTGATGGTATGAGTACCTCATCACCTGGGTCAAGTAGTGTCATCACTGCTGAGCTTAAACCCTCAATCGCACCAACAGTAGCCATAATCTCAGAAGGAGTGGCTTCTATGTTGTTATCCCTCTTAAGCTTTCCAGCAATTGCTTTTCTCAGTTCCATCAACCCAACGCTTGGTGAATATGCACTCACCAGCCCTTTATTTATTGCCTCACATACCCCCTTATTTATATGCTCAGGTGTATTTGAAACTGGTTTCGCCCAAGATAAAAAAGCAGGGTCTTCTACTGTAGATGCCAATCTTGTCATCTCATGGATGGCTGATGGCTGTATTCCTCTAACTCTGTCAGATACTATTTCTTCTTTATCCTCTTTTTTCAATTTTATCTCCTCCTAAAATTTAAAATATATCCTTTACCTTTTTTAATACCTATCCCTTTTATAAATATTTTCCCTTCTTTATCCAACCATTTTTTGATATCATTCATTCAAACACCTTTCAATCCTTTCCCAGATTTTTTTTATCTCTAATGAAACCTTTTCATCAGGATACTCAATTATGGATTTTCCATTTACCATTGCCTTTGTTACTATAGGATCAAACGAGATTTTCCCTGCAACATCTATGTTGTTTTCATCACAGTATTTTTCTATCTGCTCAGAAATCTCAGGATTAATATCATATTTGTTTATGCATACAACTGCGGTCACGCCAAAATGATTAGTAACCTTGAGTACCCTTTTCATATCATGTATCCCTGACATTGTAGGCTCAGTAACAATTAATGCAAGGTCTGCACCATTTATAGATGCAATTACAGGGCAGCCTAGGCCAGGAGGACCATCAATGATAATCCAGTCCTTTTTGTTATTCTCTGCCAGTGTTCTTGCCTTTTCCTTAACAGCAGTTACAAGTTTGCCTGAGTTTTCCTCAGCAATACCTAATTGTGCATGCACCATAGGCCCAAGCCTTATGTCTGACACAAACCAGTATCCAGCTATTTTTTCTGACAGTGTTATAGCATTTACAGGGCATACAATTGCGCAGGCACCGCATCCTTCACATTTGAACGGGTTGATTTTGAAATTTTTTATTGCTTCAAACCTGCAGTTTTCTTCACATTTACCGCATTTTATGCACTTACTCTCATCCAGAATTGCCTCTTTTGACCCTTTGAACTCATGTGTTTCTTTAATCTTTGGATTTAGTATTAGATGTAAATCTGGTGCATCCACATCACAATCCACAATTATTTTATTTTTCGCTAACTCAGCAAACGCCCCCATCAATGTGGTTTTGCCTGTACCACCTTTCCCGCTGATCACTACTATCTGTTTCATTTTTTCTCCATGTAAATAAATTTTATAACATTGTCAAGATTTCTTCTCCCACCACCCTGAGACACGATTTCTAATGCTTTTTGTGGTTTAGTAACAATTACTCCTGCTAATGCATCTGCGCCGTAATCAAACAGAACAGGGGATAATATTGTAGTAGGACCTATAATCATCACATAACCGTTAGAGAGTTCTAATAGTCTCTCTATCGTTTTGTTCACGAATGTACTTCCGGAGATTATTACTAAATCACATTCAGGAATAATGTCTTCCTCAGCACTGTCCGGAAGGAAACCATAGTATAATTTTTTTTCAAAAACAAACACTTCCTTATCCTTTGGTAATTTTTCAATTAATGGTTTGAAATACCCAACAACACCTATTTTTTCATATTTTTCAGCAATCTTCAAAATATGTTCAAAGATTTCTATCTCATTATAATCTTTAGGTTTAATCAGTGCATTTATTCCTGCAACACCAATAGATGCCTCAGTAAGATTCCATGAGCATGCTAATTTTATAACATTCTTTCCTATGAGATTACCAACATTAGATGGCGGTTTTGCATACTCAGGGAAGGTGTATGCTAAACCAATCCTTTCATCAATTTCTACACCAGTATATTTTAAGCCTACTCTTACATCATCTGCTGGTTTTGTTTCTAATGAGTTAAGGATTTCATCTAGTAATTTCATTTTTTATCTCCTTAAACAAATCCATGAATCTTTCTTTCCATTCCGGCATCTCAGTAACAAAAGGAATTCCTTTTGAATAAAGGGTTGCGATATCTTTACTCATGGGTATTTTCATCATAATTCTGATTTTTTCTTTTTCACAGTATTTTTCAACCCTGTTGTCACCTATTCCATCCCTGTTTATTATAACACCAAAAGGAATGCTCATTTTCCTTAAAACACCTACTGCCAACTTCAGATCATAAAGGCCAAATGGTGTAGGCTCTGTTACAAGAACACAGTAATCACTGTTGGAAAGCGCTTCTACAACAGGGCAGGAAACACCAGGTGAAGCATCTATAATCACTGTTTTATTAGGATTAATTTCTTTTTTTACACCCCTAATCAAAGGAGGTGCTATCGCTTCACCTACTTTAAGAACACCATCAGCATAATCGATTTCCCCTGCATTCCCTTTTCTAACAACGCCTATTTCCCTGTTTTTTTCCTGGATAGCATTCTTTTTGCAGACTAGTTTACAGACACCGCATCCATGACATAACTCAGGGAAAACAAGCACCTTGTTTTTCAACACTGCAATAGCATTAAAATTACATGCTTTTGCACATTCACCACAAAAATCACATTTATCATAATTTATTTTTGGAAGAGGTAAGTACGCAGTTTTTTTAGTCAAAATTTTCGGTTTAAGAAAGATGTGCGCATCAGGCTCCTCAACATCACAGTCAAGAAGCTGAACATTGTTTAAAGATAATGCGAGATTAACCGCTACTGTTGTCTTACCTGTTCCTCCTTTACCTGATGCGACAGATATTATCATTTTCCTCCTTTTAGAATCATGTCGCCAACATTTACAAATTTGAACTTTCGAGATGATATATCGGAATTCAAATTCGGAAACGCACGGAACGGATGTTCCGTGCAGTTCGCATTTAAATCCTTTGCTACAAGAGGACATTTGGCCATCAGTAAAAAATATATGCCTTTTTCATTACTCAATGACTCATAGTTACCCTGACCTTTTGCTATAACAAGGTCTGCTTTTTTATAGCAGGATAAAAATTCTTTAGAGCAATGCTCAAGCAAAACACCAGGACTAGGGCTGCCATTTGTTAAAACCTTGGCAATTTTGTCAATACCAACGAAACCCGCATCTTCAACCGTAGCGTCATTGATTATTGGCCCTGATTTTACTGCAAACAAAATATTCTTTCCAGCTAATTCTTCTA
>JAUWIS010000117.1 GCA_030605245.1 Methanobacteriota archaeon
CGGTACTGTCACAGACTGTAATATTTACAGCAACGCTTACAGCGGGATACATATTGGTAGTGAGTCCTCAAACAATGTGTTTAAAGGTAATAGCATTACAATATCTGGGGATCAGTTTGGATTTTATTTCGCTTCAGTTGATGCTTTAAACAATACTGTTGAGAATACTAATACGGTAAATAGTGTGGGAATACTTCTCTTATCCAATGTTCATACTGTTACAGTAATTAGCGGGATTAAAATAATTCTTCCATCAGTAGCAAAGGCGACTAATTATGGATTAATTACTTTGTATAAATGCAGTAATATTGTAATAGAGAACTGTGATATCGCGAACAATTATGGCACCTCTCTTTTTGCTTCTAATTATGGTATCTACCTTTATGGTTCCTCCAACAACCAGATAACAAACTGTGCTATTTACAACAATTATGGGGATGGCATCAGTCTGAGGGAGTCCTCGAACAACAGCATAACAAGCTGCATTGTTTATAACAATGGTGATGGCATCTGGTTGTCTTCTTCCTCAAACAACGATATAACAAACTGTAATGTTTACAACAATGAAGGTGACGGTGTCTATCTGCAGCTCTCCTCAAACAATAACACAATATCAAACTGCACTATCTACAACAATGGCGATGGCATCTTGCTGGATTATTCCTCAAACAACCAAATAACCAACTGCGATGTTTACAACAATAACGATTATGGTGTCTATCTGCGTTATTATTCCTCGAACAACACAATAACAAACTGTAGTGTTTACAGCAACAGTGATGCCATCCATCTGTATTCTTACTCAGACAGCAACCAAATCACAAACTGCAATGTTTACAACAATTCTGGTGATGGCATCCATCTGTCTCATTACTCAGAAAACAACCAAATAACAAACTGCACTATTTACAACAACAATGGTTATGGCATCTATCTAGATTCCTCCTCAAACAACCAAATCGGAAACTGTGCTGTTTACAACAATGATGAGTATGGCATCTGGCTGTATGGTGCCTCAAACAACAAGATAACAAACTGTGATATTTACAATGATGATGATGGCATCCATCTGTCTCATTACTCAGAAAACAACCAAATAACAAATTGTAATATTTCAAATAATGCTAACTACGGAGTTTACATCCACTCTGATGATAATCTCCTCCATCACAACAACATCATAGACAACACACACAATGCCTATGATCTTTCCTCGAGCTATTGGGATGATGGTTCAGAAGGGAATTACTGGAGTGACTACACATTAGAGGATGCAGTTATCAATGCACCCTATTCCATAGATGGTGGAAGTGGTGAGGATAATTATCCTTTGAGAAACAGGGTTGGCAGTTCAAATATTCGACCAACAGCAAGTTTCACTTTTTCTCCTTCAAACCCAACACGATTAGACAACATATATTTTAATGGCACCTCTACGGATACAGACGGTTCGATATCCTCAAGGTATTGGGCGATATGGCACAATACGATAACAGACACCCCTGATTTAACATCAACTACACAGAATCCGGGGTGGAAGTTTAATTATCTTGGAAACTACTATGTGCGACTTGTTGTAATGGACAATGATGGAGGAATTAGTGAGATATATCAGCAAACTGTTACCGTTGTGAATATCCCACCAACTGCTAATGCAGGTACTGACATCACAGCATATGTTGGTGACAGTATCAGCATGAATGGTCAAGGTTCTGACTCCGATGGTTCCATAGCCAAGTATGAGTGGGATTTTGATGGAGACGGATCCTATGACTGGGCATCCTATACTACTGGATATACACTGCAGGCTTATAATGACGCGGGAACCTATCATGCCACTCTCAGGGTTACAGATAATGATGGTGCTACTGCTACAGATACAGTAACAGTTACTGTAACTGAGAAAGGAGGAGGGACTGAAGATGGCGGTGAGAACGGGGGGGCTGAAGACGGTGGTGAGAAGAAGAAAGAGAAAGGCTTCATACCAGCCTTCGAAGTAACAGCATTCTTGGTTGCAATGGTTGGTGTTTCTATGATACTGCTGAGAAGAAGGAAAGATTTGTAGCCAAAAAAAATTAATACATATACCTTGAAACCTGTTAACTTTATATCCACATAAATACATTAAGTTTTAGGTGTTTCAAATGGATGTCTGTCCAAAATGTGATGGCAAAAACATCGAGAAGGGAATAATCAGAGGATCGAAGAATGTTAAGTTTGCAGGTGAGCATAAAAAGGCTCTTGCAGGTGATTCAAAAATAGAGGCATTTGTTTGCCTGGACTGCGGGTACCTTGAGTTATCTGTTGACAAAGAAGATGTTAAGAAAAAAATGAAGCCTGGTTTTAATACTACAGAATCATAACAGATGCCAAATCTTTTTATCTCTTAAACTCCTTTAATCATTGATGATGCTTGTTAAACTTGGCGGTTCTGTTATAACAGACAAATCAAAAAAATATGTTTTCAAAGAAAAAACTGTGAGAAGACTGGCAAAGGAGATAAAAAACTCAGGTGAAAAGGTTATTGTTGTTCATGGTGCTGGCTCCTTTGGGCACATACTCGCAAAAAAATATGGGTTGGATAAAGGCTTCATAAATGAAAAACAGATTAGCGGTGTCACAAAGGTTCAGGCAGATGTGAAAGGATTAAATGCAAGGGTTGTTAACAGTTTGATAGATGCCGGCATAAGTCCTGTTTCCATTCCTCCAAGCGCTGTTGTTGAATGCAGAAACAAAAAGATTGAGAAAATAAATGTTGATGTTTTCAAAAAATACCTTAATCTTGGTCTGACACCTGTAACCTTTGGTGATGTTACGCTTGACAGAAAACTTGGTTTCTGCATAGTCTCAGGAGATTTACTTATGCTTGAACTTGCAAAAGTGTTTAAACCAGAAAAATCTATTTTTGTTTCCAATGTTGATGGTGTTTACATGGATAAGAAAAGAATGGATAAAATTCATGATAAAATTGTTAGGAATATGAAAAGAAAAAAAACAAAAATTCCTGATGTTACAGGCTCAATGTATGAAAAGGTAAAGATTGGATTAAAGATGTCAAAGTTCACGAAAACAATGATAATAAACGGAAATGTTAACAACAGATTATGTAATGCATTAAAAGGAAGAAAGGTTGTTGGGACGGTGATAAAATGATAGAAAAAAGAAAAAATGAGCATGTAAAAATCTGTTTGGAAAAAAATGTTCAGGCATCAAAGAATTACTGGAGGGATGTCCGTTTGATTCATAATGCTTTGCCTGAAATAGATAAGGATGAGATAAGTCTTTCAACAAAGTTTTTTGGAAAAAAAATAGATGCACCTGTTATTATTGCTGGGATGACAGGAGGTTTTTTAGATGCAAAAAAAATCAACCAGAATCTTGCAGAGGCTGCATCAATACTTGAAATTGGTTTCGGTATCGGTTCCCAGAGGGCGGGAATTGAAAATAAATCATTATCAGAAACATATTCTGTTGTGAAAAAATATGATATCCCTCTTGTCATCGGTAATATCGGCGCACCTCAGCTTGTTAAACAAAAAAATAGAAGGCCTTTGTCAATCAGGGAAATAAAAGAAACGATAAACATGGTTGATGCTGACTGTCTTGCTGTTCATCTGAACTTTCTGCAGGAGATAGTGCAGGGTGATGGTGACACAAACGCAAAAGGATGCATAGATGCTATTGAGAAAATAAAAAAATCAATAAAAACCCCTGTGATTCTGAAGGAAACAGGTGCAGGCATATCATTTGAGCTTGCCAGGAAAATAAAAAAACTGAACCTTGGTGTTGATGTCGGTGGAAGCGGAGGAACAAG
>JAUWIS010000112.1 GCA_030605245.1 Methanobacteriota archaeon
ATAAGTCAACCTTTTTACTTATGGATATCGGATGGGCCCTAAGGAAAGACTCCGCCCTTTCTTCCAACCCTAATGTTTCCATATTTTCACCCCTACTATTGTAAAGGCATAGACATTATATAGACTTTTCGCTACCAGAAAAAATTATAACCAGTTAAACATTACTCTATCCTGTGAAAGAAAATATTTACAATGAGGTCATAAAGCATATTACAAAAATCAGGGAGCAGGGAGAACCACCGAAATCAGACCTGTTTTCATTTGATTCATTTGTCTGCGACCTGTGTAAAGGTATCGTGCATAGGGCTGAGATTGTTCAATGTCCTTTTTGCGGTAGATGGGTTTGCAGGGAAAAATGCTGGAATGCATCACATGGAGCGTGCATCTCATGCTCATCTGTAATAAAACTAATTAAGGAGACTAAAAAAATAGAGAGAGTAGGAACAATAAAAAAAGGTTTAAGAAAAAGTCTGCTGAAAAGGAAAAAATAGGTGTTAAAATGGAGATTGATGATGTTTATGACGCATTTGAATGGCCTGAAAGATTAAAAAAGGTTGAAGGACCAAGGCATGATAAACATGTAGGATTTAAAACAGTTAGGGCGATACTAGTCACGCTTTCATTATGCTCTGCCTTATTGATAATAGTTACTATGCTGAACAGAATTATGGATTCATTATCAGTTACACGATATCCACTAAGTTATGAGATATTTTTTATAGTAATCTCATGCACGCTAATAGGTGTAGCATCAATGATGTTCACTGTAAAAGGGGAATAATTATTTTTTGGTTCTAATTTTTCTCTTCAGTTTTTTTGAAAGTTTTTTAGCGCCTTTTTTTATTTTTTCTTTAGCAATTTTTCCAGTTTTCTTTAGACTTTTAACCTTCTTTTTTGCAACAGTTTTCATAGGTATATGCTTGGACACTGTTACCTTTTCTCCTTCTTTAGCATTGAGTTTTTTCATGTCATCAGCTCTTAGTGAAATCTCATTTTTTTCAATCAATTTATCTGCTGTTGCCTTTACTATAATCCATTTTTTTCCTTTCCAGATTTCAGTGTTTTCACCAGATTTTATACCTATCTTCCTGGCAGCATCATTACTTATTCTAACAATGCCTCTGCCCGCAATCCCGCTTTTTTTTATAAACAAATTAGTTTTCTCCCCCATGTTATCACAAAGAGGGATAGCACTTAAGTGAATTTATAATTATCGGTGGAAATGAATGCTTAAGGTGTAAGTATTATCCATTCCTCGCATACCACCTATAGAAATAATCTTATATCCATAAACATTTATAGGATTGGGGCGGATGACAGAGCGGCGATGTGACCGACTGCAGCAGCCCTTTTCTTCTTTTTTACATTCGACGGAAAATGCTTATGTATTTTCCTAGGAATTGAAGGAATTTCATTCCTTCTTCTTACGGAATTTGCATAGCAAATTCCTAAGATGCTAGGAATTTCTGCAGAAATTCCGTCGCATTCTCAGGAAATTCCTGAGAGAGCAGGAAAGAATTTCCTGCGAACGTACGGAACGCGAAGCGTTCCGTAGTAAAAGAAGAAAAGCGACTGGCGGAAAAGAAGAAAAATAGCCAATTGCTATGCAATTGGCTTAGGCAGATTGCCTTTTGGGCAATCTGCCATTCTCTTTCTTTTTCATCAACGTTTTTCTTTCTCTCTTAGAGAAAGAAAAAGGTTGTGGGGATCGGTTTTAAGGGGGTTCAACTCCTCCTCCGCCCACATAAATAAAAATTAAAGTGGTTAAAATGGTACTAATGGTGTATAATACATTAACAAGAAAAAAACAGGAATTTATCCCGATTCATGGCAACAGGGTGAATATGTTTGTCTGTGGTCCTACTGTTTATGATTATTCTCATCTAGGGCATGCAAGAACGTATATTGTGTTTGATGTGATAGTCAGGTATCTCAGGTACAAAGGGCATTCTGTGTTTTATCTGATGAATATCACTGATATTGATGACAAAATGATTCAGCGAGCGAATGAATCAAAAATCTCTGTAAAAGAACTTGCGGACAAGTTTATAAAAGCATTTGATGAGGACATGAAAAGGTTGCATGTAAACTCTGTGAATCTTTATGCAAAGGCAACAGAGCATGTGGATGAGATAATAAATCAGATAAAGGTATTGATTGAGAAAGGGTTTGCTTATGAGGTTAATGGTGATGTTTATTTTGAGGTTAGAAAATTTAAGGATTTTGGGAAGCTTTCCCATCAGTCAATTGATGAACTGAAGGCAGGTGCAAGAATAGAGATTGATAAAAAAAAGAAAAATCCTGAGGATTTTGCATTATGGAAGTCACAAAAGCCTAATGAGCCTTTTTGGTCTTCACCCTGGGGTAATGGACGACCAGGATGGCATATTGAGGACACTGCTATCACTACAACCTATTTTGGAAACAGATACGATTTGCATGGTGGTGCGATTGATTTAATATTTCCCCATCATGAGTCTGAGATTAGCATAGCAGAATCCGTTACCGGTAAAAAACCTTTTGTGAAATACTGGGTTCATTCCGGTTTCCTTACAGTTAACAAGGAAAAAATGAGTAAATCCTTAGGGAATTTCTTTACAATTAAAGAGGCATTAAAAAAATATGAGCCTGATGTTATAAGATTCTTTATGCTTAACGCCCTTTACAGAAGCCCCATAGATTTCAGTGAATCAGGATTGGAGGAGGCGAAGAATGCTTTTGAAAGAATTAGAAACACGGTGGATAATGTTAAGGGTGCAATAAAACATCAGTCGGAATCCCATGATGTTGATGAAGATTCCTCCCATTACTATGGAATTGCAAAAGCAATTCCATACGTTCGAGGGAAATTCTTTCCCTCTTTCGAAGGAATTTCCCGAGAAAGAAGGAATGAAATTCCTTCGATTCCTAGGAAATCGCAAAGCGATTTCCGTCGGATTTTATTGCATGACATGAACATCCATGATGTAATAAAACATGCAGGAGAAAATACGAATGCTGAAAAAGAAAAAATGGTCTCAGCACTTGTTAATGAGACAAAACAAAAATTTATAGATTTTATGGATGATGATTTTAACACGCGAGAAGCAATTGCTGTTTTGTTTGAGTTTACAAAAAATGTGAATCAGATAATACAGGAAAACATAAGTAAGGACTGCCTTAACAGAATACTCAACATATATAGGGAGCTTGGTGGCATCCTTGGTCTGTTTCAGGATGAAAAAAAGGGGAAAGAAATTACAGATGACCTAATTAATCTGATAGTTAACATCAGGGAAAATGCTAGGAAGAAAAAGGACTGGGAGACATCTGACAAAATCAGGAACAGGTTAAAAGAACTCGGAATTATTGTTGAGGACTCTGAAAATGGGGCTAAAGTAAAGTGCAGGTAAAACTTCTCCTTATAAACCTTTCTAAAAAGACTTTTGATTATCAAAAACATTCTGGTACCTATGGCTTTAAAAAACCTAAAGGTTGAAAACATTGTTGCATCTACAAGTCTTGCGAAAACTCTGGACTTAAAAAGGATAGTAAAAGTTCTGAAAGGAGCAAAGTATGCCCCATCAGAGTTTCCGGGTCTTGTTTACAAGTTGAAAAAACCGAAAACAGCTATGCTGATATTCAGGTCCGGTAAAATTGTGTGCACGGGCGCCAAAAACATGCCGGATGTTAGATTAGCAATAAGCACTGTGACAAAAAATCTTGCGAAAGCAAAGGTTAAGGTTTACAAAAAACCAAAGATTGATATTCAGAATATTGTGGCAGTGTATAACATAGGCGCTGAGTTAAACCTGAACACGATTGCGATTAGTCTGGGATTGGAGAATGTGGAATATGAGCCCGAGCAGTTCCCGGGACTTGTTTACAGGGTCCATAACCCGCGGGTTGTGATGCTGCTATTTGGTTCAGGCAGTGTTGTTTGCACAGGCGCAAAAAATGTGAAAGAGATTGAAATAGGAGTAAAAAAACTTACCAGTGAACTGAAAAATTCTGGGCTTA
>JAUWIS010000046.1 GCA_030605245.1 Methanobacteriota archaeon
CCGGGAACCTTTATAACTGTTTCAGGCAACGCAGTTTACAATGGTTCTGTAGTTCAAGATGCTAATGTATCAATCAAAATCCTGGAAACAGGTAATGAGTGGAACACTACAACCAATACGAACGGGGATTACAGTAAAATAATAATTGCACCAGATGTATCAGGCAACTATACAATTAGGGTAACCGTCATCTCTGGTAATCATACTGGTTGGAAGCAGATGAGGCTTACGGTCGAGCAGGAAAGCACAAATGGTGGTACAACCAATGGTGATTCCACTAATGGTGGTACCACTAATGGTGGGCAGCAACCAAAATTCGATTTTAGTTATGTTATCATGATTGTTGCTACAATTGCTGTGTGTGTTATTATTGGGGTTGTTTTGGTTAAACGCAGAGGAAAATCTGTTGCAAAAACAGGGAAAGAGAAAGTTGAGAAACCTACGATGGGTCTTCGTTGTCCGAAATGCAAAAAAACATTCAGAGTGGAGGTAAAGCCAAAACCTTTTAGTGTTAAATGCCCGCATTGTGGTAAGGAAGGTACTATAAAGTAGAAGGGTCACACTAAACGTTTATAATGTTGCTTAGACATTATCAGTTGTATGTGGAAAAGTATGAAGAGAAAAACAATACTAATCGTTATAATACTTACATTTACCCTTTCTCTACCAGTACCCGGTTTTTGGGATGGGCAGGCAGAGGAAACAAGATATTCATTTAAAGGAGCAACAACCATCTGGGGTATAGATCAAACACTTACTATTGACTATATAATTTATGAAAATGAGACGTTGATAGTTGAACCCGGAGTAACTGTTTATCTAGATGAGGATGTATCTATCTTTGTATTCGGCACACTGCAGGCAGAGGGTACACCAGAAAACATGGTAACCTTCACCCATAAAGATGAGGGGGAGCATTGGGGTTTTATCAGATTTGAGGATAGTAGTGCTGATGCAAACTGCACCATAAAACATGCTGTAGTTGAGTATGCAACACAGGGCATATACTGTGATTATTCCTCACCAACAATCACTAATAGTAAGATAATATCAAATAGTAATGTAGGTATCTACTTGCATAACTCGCAAGCAACTATTACCAGTAACACAATATCTCAGAATAAGAATATGGGCATACAATGCGACACATCCTCACCAGTTATCTATAATAATACCATCTCTGATACCGATAATTTTGGGATATACTGCTATCTCTCACAGTCAACAATTTCACGTAATGTGATATCATCAAACGGAAATGTGGGTATCTATGCAGATTCATCCCCACTAGGGGTGCATGAGAACAACATCTATGACAATGTTGCATATGGTGTTTATAATGGGAATCCCTCTATGATGGTGAATGCAACCGATAATTACTGGGGTTCAAGTAGCGGTCCTGGTGGCAAAGGACCAGGGAGTGGTGATAAAATAAGCGATGGTGTTGTCTATAATCCTTGGTTGGAGGATCAGTTGAATCTGCGTCCACCAAGCTGCATTATTTTGTATCCTCAAAAAAATGCAGTTTTGAAAGGAGTGGTAAACATAACTGGCAACGCCTCAGATGTTGATAGTGATGTGGTAAGGGTTGAGGTGAAAATTGGTAGTGGTGGAAGTTGGGAGGAAGCAAGTGGGACATTGGATTGGACATATATTTTTGATACTGCAACTGTTAATGATGGATACCATCTGATCTATGCTAAGGCATATGATGGTATTCATTACTCAGACATAATATCTTTGAATGTAAGGATAGACAACCCTCCAATTGTTATCATAAATGAAGAGAGTCAAACAGTAAATACGTCCTCATTCCTGTTGAGTTGGAGTACAAATGCAACAGACATACAATACTATGAGATAAAAATCAGTGGGAATCAATGGATAAATGTAGGTACTAACACTTCCTACATGTTTGTCCTATCAGAAGAGAAAAATACATTGTATGTGAGAGGAAGAGATAATAGTGGTAATATAGGAACAGAGGACTCAATCATGGTGACGTATGAGAAACAGGGAAAGGCAGTAGTATCCTCCCCCTTAGAGATACTCATCCTCCTTGTAATTATATTGTTCATCATTTTTTTATTCATAATTCTGTTGAAAAAATGGAAGAGGCAGTGGGAAAAATAAAATGAATAAATAGGTGGATGAAGTTTCAGGAAAAAACTTGCTATCGTGATTTTCCTTCTCAGACATCTGGCTTATCTGAACAACACTGATAGCGAAATGGGTATTTTTGTTTGTTTCTTTATAGGCTTGCACCAACTTGGCTCTCCCCTGCCTTTCGGGAAAAATAAATGTTTACCTCTTTCATTCATAAAGTTTCTATACGCACATATACAATAAGCGTTAGAGCGTTACATTGTATATCGGTCCAAACGTGTTTTTCAGGTGTTTTGTGAAAGGATAAAAAAAAAATTTGTTTTACAGTTTAAAGCGTTACATCGTATATGGGTTGAAACTTCTCTTTCAGGTATTTTATGAAGTAATCAGGGTTGAGTGTTTCACCTGTTATTTTCTTTGTCAGATCATTTGCAGAATAAAGTTTACCATACTCATGAACATTTTTGTTAAGCCATTCTTTCAAATTCCGGAGTTGACCATTGGAGATTTTTTCCTCAAAATCGGGTATATCCTTTTTTGCCTGGTTGAACAATTGTACAGAATAAAGGTTTCCAAGCGTGTATGTCGGGAAGTAACCGAAAAGACCCTGGGACCAGTGTACATCCTGGAGAACGCCGACTGCATCATTTTCAGGTTTTATCCCAAAATATTCCTCCATTTTCTGATTCCAGACAGTTGGCGCTTCTTTCGGCTCTATTTTGTCATCAAACAAATCCTTTTCCATACCATATCTCAGGAGTATATGAAGATTGTATGTTGCTTCATCCGCATCCACTCTTATAAACGATGGTTTGACAATGTTTATTGCATGATAAAAATCCTCAAGAGAGTATTTTTTTAACTGCTCAGGGAAAACATTTTGAAGTTTTGGATAATAGTATTTCCAGAAAAACCAGCTTCTTCCAACAAGGTTTTCCCACATTCTTGACTGTGACTCATGATAACCAAGTGATATTGCCTCAGCCAATGGTGTCCTGTAATTTTCAGGCTTGTATCCCTGCTCGTATAATCCATGCCCTGCCTCATGCATAATGGCAAACAAATGAAAACCGTGCCCTTCTTTAAATGTTGTTAGTCTGACATCATCACATGAACCGGATGTGAAAGGATGAGCGGAACTATCAAGTCTGCCATGCTCAAAATCAAAACCCATGTTTTTAATAATTTCTATACCAAACTTTTTTTGTTTATCAACATCAAAATCCTGAGCAAGTATATTATCTGTTTTTGTTTCTGACTCCATAACTTTTTTTACAATAGGAACAAGAACTTTTTTAAGCCCTGAAAACACAGGGTCAATATCCTTTACTGTTGTGTACGGCTCAAAATCGTCTATTAAAACATCATATGCTTTGTCCTCATACCCTATCGCTTCAGCAAGCTCTTTTTTAAGTCCGACCATTTTCTCAAGGTAGGGTTGAAAAATTTTGAAATCGTTTTTCTTTCTTGCCCGCTGCCATGCCTCTGTTCCAAGAGAGGATGTTTTTGCGATTTCCTTGACAAGTTTCAATGGGACCTTTGTATTTTTATCATAGACCTTTTTTATTTCCCTGACATTTGCTTTTTGTTTATCCGTTAAATCATTGTTTTTACTCAGTTCATCAATGTATTCTCCCATCTTTTTTGATACTAATTTTTCATGGTAAACACCTGAAAGTGTGGAAAGCACATAGCCCCTTCCCTCAACACTTTTAGGAGGCATGTATGTTTCCTGATCCCATCCAATCAACTCAGATGCTTTTCCTATGTCATACAGTTCCTTCACATATCCAATGAATTCATCATACACAGACATTTTATCACTATTTTTAATGCATGTTTTATACAGATTAATATCTTTCGCCATGAATAAATACCTTTAAAATCATTCATGTTTTATGAAAACCATGCTTCAGGTAGCGCTTGACATAGAAAATCTCAACAGGGCTGTTCAGATTGCAAAGGAATCTGTTAAAGGTGGTGCTGACTGGATAGAGGCAGGAACGCCTCTTATAAAAAGTGAGGGGATGAATACTATCCGAGTTTTGAGAAGGATTTTTCCAAAAAAGGTTATTGTTGCTGACATGAAAACAGCTGATGTTGGAAGATTTGAGACGGAGATGGCTGCAAAATCAGGTGCTGATGTTATCTGTGTTCTAGGAACAGCGGATGATGACACTATTAAGGAATCTGTTAAGGCTGGAAAACAGTATGGTGTAAAAATCATGGTTGATTTACTTGGTGTAAACGATAGGGTGAAAAGAGCAAAAGAGGTTGAAAAAATAGGTGTTGATTATGTTTGCATTCACACAAGCATTGATGAGCAGATGAGAGGAAAAATATCATTTACAGATTTGAAAAATGTTTCTAAGAATGTGAATATTCCTGTTGCAGTTGCAGGTGGAATAAACTCTGAGAATGTCTTACCTGCGTTAAAATCAGGTGCAGACATTATTATTGTCGGCGGTGCTATAACAAAGGAAGAAAATGTTACAATTGCAACAAGAAGGATAAAGAAGGCAATAAAAGAAAAAAGGATTGTGAAATCAAAAATAAAAAAATATACTGAAAAGGATTTGTACAAGGTTTTTTTAAAGGTTTCAACACCGAATATTTCTGATGCCATGCACAGGAAAGGAGCGATGACTGGCATAAAAGGGTTGAAAAAAGGTTACAAAATGGTTGGAACTGCATTAACAGTAAAAACAATGGATGGCGACTGGGCAAAAACTGTTGAGGCGATAGAGAAGGCTAAAAAGGGTGATGTTATTGTGATTGATGCCGGCAGTGGCAACACAGCGGTTTGGGGGGAACTCGCGTCATGGAGCTGCAGGATGAAAAAAATCTCAGGTGTTGTTGTTGATGGTGCTGTCAGGGATATAGATAATATTATAAAGATGGACTTCCCTGTTTTTTCAAGAAACATTTCATCAGCTGCCGGTGAGCCAAAAGGTTATGGTGAGATAGGCACTGAGATTGTTTGCGGAGGACAAAAAGTAAGAAATGATGACTGGGTTGTTGGTGATGACTCGGGTGTTGTTGTTGTGCCAAAGGAGAGTGCTGTTGAAATCGGTAACCGGGCTTTGGATGTTATGGAGAAAGAAAACAGAATCAGGGAAGAAATAAAAAGGGGAAGTGTTTTGTCAGTTGTTATGGAACTTGAAAAATGGGAAAAAGTGTAATTATTCTCCAGTTCCCACAATATGGTTTATTGCTATCTCTGCAATATCCGTTCCATAGGATCCTGTTCTATCTATACTTTCTATAATATATGCCAGGGGTACTGCCACCGTACTTTTTGCACCTGCAACCTTTCCAATCAGGTTTTCCCGGATTTTTAACAGATTATTTGAGGAATCAATTGCTTTGTTGCATTCATTTATATCCTTTGTATAAAATGCTGATATGGATGTCTCAACTATGTCAAGTGCTATGCTACTTGCTGCATATATATCATTCATAATCTTTTTGTCAATTTTTTCTTCTTCAAGTTGTTTTACACTTTCTGCAATCTTACTGGCATGGTCCGCTATTCTTTCAATGATTCTCGCAATCAGGAGATAGGCAAGGGCTTCGTTAGGATGGATTCCTATTTTACCCCCGAAGCCAGGGTCGTTTAAAAGAAGGTTGTATTGCTTTAAAACAAGCCAGTATAGTCTGTTTACCCCATTATCCCTCGCAATAACATCATCTGCAAGTGATATATCCCTTTCTTTTAAAGCAGTGACTGCATCATTATGCATGGATTTTGTTATCAGATACATTCTTCCCACTCCCTTGTCCAAAGGCAAGTCACTAGGTTCAACAAGGTCATGAAGTGTAACCGAGTCAGTTGTTTCCTCTATTATCTCAGGACCGATAATTTTCCTGGAAAAGCCTCTTATTGTTTCTCTTATCTCAGGCAATATCCTTTTATCTGATTTCAATTCAATGATATCATATCCTCCCATATAGATGCTTATCATCTTGCGCAGCAGATGTTCAGGCTCCATACCCTCAACATTTACAACTCTTCTTCTTGATGTTTTTTTCTCTGTAATTTTTGGGCTTAATAACATGCTGCCGTCCGGTTGCTGTGTAAACCCTACAGAATCACCATTTTTTATTCCTATCTCATTTACCCATTTCTTTGGCAGGGAAACTGTAAATGTTGAGCCGCCTGTTTTCTGAACCTTTCGCGTATCCATCATATCACCTATATACCCTATATATTTCTCATAATTTATATAGGTTATCTTTATATTTATATATATCCTTTCTTTTTTGGATGAATATCAGGGAATTATGGGGTAGAATCCTTTCAAATAGTATTGCAAGATCTGTATTGTTATTTCTTTCAGTATATGCATTTCTCCTGAGTATCAGGTTGATGGGAGCAGGCTTTGAACTTCTTGGAGAGGGCTTCTCTGAAAGTCTCCTTGGAACAATATCAGATCCTGTTTCAGGCTTTTTCATAGGAATCCTTGTTACATCTATTGTTCAGAGTTCATCATGCACAACATCCATTCTTGTTGCAATGTGTGCCACAGGCACACTACCTGTTAGCGTGGCAATCCCTGCTGTTATGGGTGCAAACATAGGAACAACAGTAACAAGCATGATAGTGTCATTTGGGCATGTAACAAGAAAGGCTGAGTTCAGAAGAGCGCTCTCTGTTGCATCTGTCCATGATTTTTTCAATATTTTAGTTGCAATAATACTACTACCCATAGAAATATTTTTTCATCCACTGGAGAAAATAGCAGGCAGGATGACAGACTCGTTTGTTGGTGTAGGAGGTTTAAAAACTAAAAGCCCGCTGAAGATCATAATAGACCCTGTCAGGAA
>JAUWIS010000083.1 GCA_030605245.1 Methanobacteriota archaeon
CCTGCTTCCCTCCCTTCTCAGATTTCAGGAGGAATTTCCCGATAAACGGTATTTTTGTGGCAATCTCAAAATTCCATACTATAAAAAGGGCGGAGACCGCATCAACAAAAATAATGGAAAGAACAGCAAGAAATGGGTTTAGATTAGCAGCGGCACCTAAAACTATTGTCATCCTGCCAAGAGGATTTAATGGGAAGAAATAGGCAAGCATCAGTCCACCATACTCAGCAGCGTATTTTAACTCTGCAGGGTCTGCTAGAATCAGCATTAATGCTACTATGCCTGCAATCCCAAAAGGTGTGAAAAATTTTACTATGCTTATTTTATCCATTTTTTCCCCCTATTTATTCTCTAACGCAACTGCCAGATGATCCTTACAGTACGGTTCCAACCCTATTTTCTCAAGGATTTCAAAATCTTTCAAATCCTCTACTGCTTTTTTGTAAACATCCTCTGGTCTGGCGGTTGTATCTATACTCCTTGCTTTCACCATAATAATACCATACCCATTTTTTTTAAGAAACATTTTTGCATTCTTTTTAAATATCTGAATCTGGTTCCTCTGCGCAATATCCTGATAGACAACATCAACTGATTCAACAATATGTTGATAAGACTCAGGTTGGTTAGCATCAGCGAGTATTGGTACTATGTTTTTCCTTTTTTCACACATGGCTATTAAATCTCTGAATACCCTACCAGAAAACTCAACACAATAAATCATACCTTTATCCGCAATGTCAGAGACGTATGAGACTGTTGTGCCTGATGAGGCACCAAGATACAAAACTGTGCTGTTTTTCTTTATAGGCATTATCTTGCATTTGTTTAAAATCATGGCACATAGTTTACTTCTTCTTGGATTCCAGATTCTGTAATTGTTAATAGTTTTTTCATTCCAAACAGGAGAACCTTTTGTTAAAATATGTTTCCCATCAGAATAAATATTCTCAAATTTATACTCTTTTATCATTTCAACCTTTTTCCACAGTAGGGACAGATGAGCCATTCAGGTTCTATTTTTTTTAGACAGGATGGGCATTTCTCAACCGGAACAGCACCAATTTTTTCAATCAGATTTTTGCATCCTAATAAATAATTCATGGCATTTGTGTACCTCATGCCTTTTGCAGCATTCATGGATAGCTTCAGCAGATTCTCGGCTTCATCAACATTTTTTCCGGTATTTTTAAAATAGTTTATTTTTCCTTTAAGTTCATTTATATTTTCTTCAAAGAATGCAAGATTGTCAAACATAAGAATTTCACCGTTCTGTGTGCCACCAACACAGTATCTGCCATTTAGTGTGGTATCAACGGTTTCAACCCAGGAGCCTGCATCGTATTCAAACATTTTTCTCCCAACCCTGTCAAAAATTATAAGTTTATTGTTTCTTAAACCTGCGACAGTGATTTCAGCGTTTCCAGAGGATTTTGTTTCTCTAACCTCAAAACCTGTTATCCTCTGCCATAGAAGTTTCCCAGACCTGTCAAACAGATAAATTTTCCCCTCAGTAGATGCTGCTATATAGTTCCCTTCGGCTGACAACCTGATGCATGTAACAGGGTTTATGGTTTCATATTTCCATAACAGGTTTCCTTTTTTATCAAAAAGATAAATATTTTTATCATCAGATCCTGCTGCTATATACTCCCCATCTGAGGATACAGAAATGCTTTCAAGCCAGCTTCCTGTTTTATACTTCCAGATTAACCTGCCATCTCTTCCAAAGAAATAAAGATAATGGTCAACAGAGCCGGCAGCAGCGTACTCACCATCTGATGAAACGGCAACTCGCCCAACCCATCCCTTTGTCTCATAGTTCCAGAGCTTCCCATTCCTGTTAAAAAAGTAAACATTTTTGTCATCAGAACCAGCGATTGCGTATTTACCATCTGATGATATTCCAACATCCCTCACTATGTTTTTAGCTTTGTATTTTAAAACAATTTTTCCATTTCTGTCAAAAACATAGATGTTTCCATCATCAGAACTTGCTATAATATAACTGCCATCGGATGATATTGCCACATCCCGCGCCTTATCTCCTGTTTCATATTTCCAAAGAAGTTTCCCGTCTCTGTTAAGAAAGTAAACATTCCGGTCATAGGAGGCTGCGCCTATGTATTCCAAGTTTTTGGATATGCATATATCTCGTACAGTATCTCCTGTTTTATATTTCCATGATGGGTTCATATATCAGTGATAATTTTGTTGATATTTAACCTTTGCTTATCTGCTTCATGAATCTTTTTTTCAGTTCATTTCCAATGAAATGTTTTGAATAATAATCTGCTCTGACAGCAATTGCAGCATTGTTCGCAAAAACCCTTGCTATCCTCCCTCTATTATGTTTTGCATTGTGAATCACAGGATGCTGAAATATAACGCCATACTTAGGGCTTTTTCCTTCATGGCTCAGATGCCTGAACAAGGCTTTTTCTGCACCCAGGAGTTGAATTTTTGAGGAAGGCATAACAGAGAGTCTTCCCAGACCCCCTGATAATGCTATAAGTTTTGCTCCTATCCTAGGGCCTGCGAAAAATGATAAATTCGGTGCGATTTTTTCCATTTCTTTCTCAACATATTTTTCCAATTTGTTTTTTGTTTTCTGCAGAGTCAATATTGAGATTGCTACATCCTTCAACATTTCTTTATCAGTACTTGAAATATTATGTGTTTCAGTCTCAGGATTTGTTTTGTTTTCACCATCATATTCTGCAATGATTTTCCCAAAATTCTTTTCTTTTTCTTCAGGAAAATAATATAAGTACCATTCTATAAACCTCTCAGTCATAATATTTATTGCCTTGTTTATTTCATCAATTGCATTTACCGCCTGAATAACATACCTGTCCTCCGGTATTTCTCTAAAAAGCATTTTACCAAACTGGATTGATGCAGAATGCAGCAAATCTAATGTGAAACCATAATCAGAATAATCAATATCCCTTTCCCCTTTCTCGATTTCCATTCCTTTTGTCAGTTTTTCTTCTTCATCCAGAATTTCCCCATCATTTATTTTTTTTAATCTTTCCGCTATCTCATCACTATTCTTTGGGAACAATTCATATTTAACTATTTCATCTTCATCTACAAGGAACACACCAAACCATTTTGTCACAAGCTTCATAGAAGAATCATGGGAGTAGGGGAATAAAAGTATTGTTAACCGAAAATTCTATATTCCCATATTAAGTTACCATTTTAATGAATGATGAAACAAAGACATTGAGAAAATTTTTGGACAATCTTCCCTCAAAACCATGTAAAACAAGACCTGATCCAGGATTATGTAAAATCTGTGTCAGGTTAAATAAAAAGGTTGCATCAAGATGTCCTTTTTCCAAAATGAAATTAGAAGAGGTAAAGCCTTTTGAGGAACCAATGATAGAGGTGATCAGGGCAAAGGAAAAAGTCCCTGTTCTTGAACCTCCACCCCCTCCCCCTCCTGATGTACAGCCTGTTCCAGCAGTTAAACCCATTCCTGCACCTCCTCCTAAGCCGCAACCTATTCCAACACTTGAACCTATACCGTTTCCTCCTGAAGCGCAGCCTGTTCCAACACTTGAACCTATACCCGCAGTTCCTAAAATGGAAAAAAGACTTACTGAACTGAAAACACGCAGAAGAAAAAAAATCAGCATGTACCTAGGTGTTATTCCAATAATTTTTGGTATTGTACTTATTGATTTGGGTGTCTGTCTATACGCCATCCTGAAAGATTATCCTTCATCTTCATATCCTGCACCTTACAACATATCTATTATAGCAGGAGGAGTATGGATAATCACGGGTCTTATACTTGCACTAGTTTCAGGGATAAGTAAAAAAGACTTTTTACATCCAATTTCTATCGGTCTTGGAACATTTGGTTTGATTGTCGGTGTAGCGCTCATTGGCTTCGGGTACCATCTTTACCTTATCACAGAGGCATTATCAGGCGTAGAGGCATATTACACAAACTACAATATCTCCGCTTCCATAGGAATCTGCAGCATAGTAATTTTCCTGATTATCCTATTGTATGGTTTCATGTGTAAAAAGTAGATTATAATTCATTGATGGAGACTACATTCCTCTTTCATCATTTTTAGATTTCTTTGTATCCAAAAGGTTTGCTATTTAGTACGTCCTTGCCATATAAACCACAGTATCTGTATCTTTCCCGCAGGCTCCGCATTTTCCTTTAAATTTTTCTTTTTCCACCAGTGCGCCAAGTGTTTTCATATCAAGTTTTTCTTCAATGTCAAGACCGCAGTTTTCTTTACCGCACCATCCTGTTTTTATTATACCATCAAAGTTTTTTGCATCCTCTATTTTATCATATTCCTTAATCCTATTTTTTAACAGTTTTTCAGCGTTTTTCAACAGATTCGCTTCAATGTTTTTTAGTGTCTTCCCTGCTTCTTCAGTGACATTTTCCATTTTCACCTCTGTTTTTTCACCGTTATCCCTTCTGACAAAAACAACACTGTGTTTTTCTACATCCCTGGGACCTATCTCAATCCTAAGAGGCACGCCTTTTAACTCCCAGTCATAATATTTGCTGCCAGGTGTAATGTTTCTAATATCAAGTTCCACCCTGAAATCCTTCAGCATTTCTTTGACTTTTTTGCATTCATCCTTAACCGTTTTTTCATTTTCCTTTTTGAATATTGGTATTATCACGACTTGAACAGGTGCAATCTCAGGTGGGAGTATAATGCCTTTGTCGTCGCCGTGTATGCCGATAACAGCACCAACCA
>JAUWIS010000116.1 GCA_030605245.1 Methanobacteriota archaeon
AACTGAATCTGATTAAAGGGATGGGGGGCGCTCTGCTCAGGGAAAAGATTGTTGCATCTGCTTCCAAAAAAGAGGTTATTGTTGCAGACGATTCAAAACTTGTGGATATGCTTGGAACAAAATCATTTTTGCCTGTTGAAGTAGCAAGATTCGGATGGCCATCTGTTGCTAAAAAAATTTCAGAACTTGGTTGCAAAACAGAGCACAGAAAAAAGGATGGAAAAATTTTCATAACAGATAATGGGAACTATATTCTGGACTGCAAATTTAATAAAATAGATGAACCAGAGGAGGTGGAAGAAAAAATAAATAATATCCCTGGTGTTTTGGAAAACGGGTTGTTTATAGGACTGGCAGATGTTGCGGTGGTCGCATCAGAAAAAGGTGTAAAAGTTATTGAGAAACAATCTTAATTACAGATTGGCATCACATTCTTTAATAGAAAGCGATGGAGTAAAAATTATTGAGAAATAATCTTAATCATTTCCCTCAGTTTCTCAATATCTTTTTTTGTCTTTTTTATTTCATCCCCTTTTTTTTCTTCAATGGAAGTTATTATTTTTTCTGATGATAATGAGAGTCTGTATGAGGAGATAGGTCTTCCCCTTGTTCCTCTTTTTATGTTTCTTTTTTCAACCCAGCCTTTTTCCTCAAGCTTCTTTAATGCAACAGAAACCTCAGGCTGTCGCAGATTTACATTTCTTTCAATGATTACAGGTATTGTTTCCTTCACCATGAAAAGAAAAACAAGGGTTTTTGCAACATTTTTTGATAAACCCAGGTTCATTAGTATCTGGACAGTTTTGTCATTTTCATCAGGTATTGTTTCTTTTTTCATACAACAAGTTTTCCTTTATCCAGTATTATTTTATCATCTATCTTTAAAACAGGGTTTTTTATTATGCCGTCTAAATGAACACCGCATGAAACCTTTCCACCAAATGTTGAGTTATCACCAAACGCTACATGAACAGTGCCAAGAACCTTTTCATCCTCAAGCACATTACCGATGATTCTTGCGTTTGGATTCATCCCGATGCCAAGTTCTGCAACATTCCTGCCATATTTTCCTCTTTTATCAAGCATTTTTTTTATTTCATCATCACCTATCTCTTTAGCAAAACCATTTTTTACTAGGATTTTTACAGGCTTCTCTATTTTTTTTCCAAATGCACCATCAACAAAAATCATGCCGTTTGCTGTGCCCTCCTTTGGGGCTATAAAAAGTTCACCGGCAGGCAGGTTTGTGAAAGAACCTTTTTTATGACATATGCCTGTGTCATCAGCAATCCATTCCCTGTTTTCAAGACTCATTGTAATATCTGTTCCGAGTTCTGTCTTTATTTCAGCCTTTTTACTATTTTCGATAATCTTATGCACTTTTTTAATTGTTTTTTCCATTTCGTTGAAATCAGCTGTCATACCACCATTGCTCATCATTGACTCAGTTATACCTGGCATTGTAGCTATTCTTGCATCAGCCCTGTTCGCTGCCTTTCTTGCCTGGGTATGTGTTAAAGAGTATTCTGTTGGTGCAAGGACCACATCAACATATTTCATGATTTCGGCAATCGGTTTAGGCGGCTCCTCACCATGCCGGGTTCTGGGAATCATCTTTATAATCATTGCCTCAGCTTTTGCGTCTAATGCTGCTTTGAATAATGCTTCACCAATCTTTTCTTTCATGGTATCTGTGATAATGAGGACTGACTCACCTTTTTTTATACCCATGCATATATTCACAGCTGTTTTAGCACCATCTTCTAAAGACATCTTTCTCCCCCATATTAGCAGTTGTTACGAAATTTCTTACGGAAAAACCGAAGATTTTTCCTAAGATTTTAGGAAAATGCTAGACGCATTTTCCGTAAAATGCAGAGCAAATTCCTAACATGTTACGGAATTTGTTCCTACAAATTCCTAACATCTTAGGAAAAAAACCTTTTGTTTTTTTCCGTAAGATCCTAGGAAAAATGCAAGGCATTTTTCCGTCGGATAGGGGTTAGTAAATAGCAGTTAGGGGTATTTTGTTCCCTGATCCCTAACTCCTGACTCCTAACTCCTTGTTTAGGAATATTATCTTATTACTTCTTATAGGTTATGGATAGTTCAGGAATCTTCACCCCTTTTTCCTGCACAACAGAACCCACAACCTTTGCCTTACCTTTTAACATCTTAACAATAGAATCAGCATCCTTTTTTGATGCGATTATACAGAAACCCATGCCCATATTGAATGTCTGGTACATCTCTTTGTCATCAATGTTTCCGATTTCCTGGATTAATCTAAAAACATCATGAGGTTTGAAGGGAGCGGCAATGCAGTAGCCTACATTTTTATTTAATCTCAAAAGTTTTCTTGCCCCCCTGCCTGTGATATGTGCGAGCCCATGTACTTTAAATTTTTTTATCACATCAAGGATTTCTTTCACATAAATTCTTGTTGGCTCCAGTAAGACTTCACCTATTTTTTTGTTTGATTTCAGAAATCTATCATGAAACCTGTTTTCAAAAATTTTTCGCGCAAGTGTTAAACCATTTGAATGGATACCAGAACTTCTCAGACCAACGATAACATCACCAGGCTTTATTTTTTTTCCGGTAATTATATCTTTTTTCTCAACATATCCAAGACAGGTTCCTGCAAGGTCAAAACCATGGATGAGCTCTGGGAGAATCGCTGTTTCACCACCAATCAAGGATATGTTTGAGAGTTTTGCGCCCCTGTTCAATCCTACACCGATTTGCTCAGCGATTCTTTGATTTGGTTTTTCCATCGCCAGGTAGTCAACAAAAGCAACTGGTGTTGCACCGACACAGATGCAGTCATTCACATTCATAGCAATACAGTCTATTCCTACTGTGTCCCATTTTTTCATTTCATCAGCAATGATAACCTTGCTGCCAACACCATCCGTACAAAGTGTCAGAGCATGTTTTCCAAAATCAACAAGACCGGCATAATGACCTTTAATATTCAGCGCTTTACCAAAACCTTTCCTTCCTGTCTTCAGCGTGCCAATAAGTGCCGAAACGGTTTTTTCCTCAGCAAAAATATCAACACCTGATTCTGCATAGGTCATCCTTTTTGGCATAATGTGTAATTATGTTGTGATGATAAATATGTTGTGATGTGAAACATTCTTATGGTTATAAACACTTTATATTTTTGGTGAATAATTGCCTTTAACACCACTGCATCTAGGACCAGGGATATTGCTCGGCTTTGTTTTTCATAAGAGGTTGGGTATATTTGCATTAGCATTAGGCAGCGTTATCCTGGATATTGAATGTGTTTACAAAATCCTGACTGGAGACTATCTACTTCATGCCGGTTTCTTTCACTCATTCATAGGAGCGATAATAGCAGGGATAATCCTTGGGTTAGTGTTATATCCACTCAACAATAAGATATACAGGTTCAAACGCTGGCTTAAAATTGAACAAAAATGCTCCTTTTCCATGATTATCTCAGGATCAATCATAGGCACTGTTTTCCATGTATTCCTTGATGCGTTCCTTTATCCTGAGATGAAACCATTTTATCCATTAACCATAAACCCATTATACAATCATTCAACAATAATCATCGCATATATTCTGGTTTACACATTCTGCATAATCTGTTTTATAGCAGCAGGATACATTTATTTCAAAAAGTATTATTAATCCATGTCATATCCCCACAACTGCAATGTACCTCGTATGATGTATTCTTGAGGGTATCAAAACTGCAAGTTCAAAGCACTCCCCTGTTCACACAGAAATCAGGCTTCTGCCCATCCAGCCCTTTTAAAACCTGCTCTGCTGTTATTGTGCCTGCCCTGACTTGCGC
>JAUWIS010000161.1 GCA_030605245.1 Methanobacteriota archaeon
AGCACCGCCTTTGCGAGCGTACTGTAGAGACGATTCCTGTGCCTTCTGGCTTGGAGCGCAGACAATAACCGCATCTACCCCAAGCTCAGATGTGCTTTTCTTTACAATTGATTCAACGTTCTGGGAGCCAGCATCAATGACAATGATATCTGTAATATTTCGCACCATAGAAAGACGTTGTTTAGAATACTCGCTAATCATTACAATCCTTGCGCCATTTGCTTTAGCAAGTTCGGCATGAATAGCACCCAAAGGACCGGCACCAATTATAAGCACAGAATTACCATTCTTGACATTAATAAGCTCCTGGGCATTGATGGCGCAGCTAAGAGGTTCACTCAATGAAGCAGTTTCGTCAGGAACTGAATCCGGGACTTTAACTACATTGCCTTCTGAGAGCGCTTGTGGGGGAATTGCTATATATTCAGCAAAAGCGCCATCAAAATCATAGCTGATAGGCTTAGCACTGGGACACATGTTGCCAAGGCTAAGAGCGCAAATCTGACAGGTTCCACATGCGACTGTTGTAGCAAGTGTAATGCGCTCATTAACAGAGAATCCCTTAACATCTTTGCCCACATGCGTAATACTTCCTACCATTTCATGCCCGATTATTCTTGGAGGATGACAGCGAGGATTCCCCACAGTTGCCAGTTTCAGATCAGTGCCGCAGATTGCACAGCAATGTATCTTAACAATTATATTCTCATTCGTTGGCTCGGGATCAGGCCTCTGCTCAACGCGAATGTCGCCTGGTCCATAATAAACAGCTGCTTTCATATTTTTTCTCCGTTTTTAATGAGTGACCTTGCTTCTGAACAAATCTCTATTGCCTTCAATGCTTCGTCTTTAATCCAATCCAGACACTCTCCCTCGTGCTCAAGCAGAATATTTTTACATATCCCTCGATGTCTAAGCGCAGCATTGATAAACTGAAAAAGTGTAGATACTTCTGGCTTGCGCGCAAAACAAGAATTCATCAGATTTATTAATTCAGTTATTTTCCCCTGTATGCTGTGAGCAAGATCATAGTGTTTTTTCCTGACAGATCGATAGAGTTCAACAAAAGGAATAGGATCAATATGAATAAGACTTGCAACAACACCTGATGCCCCGGCAATCAGGGAATCAGCTATAAGATTTTCTTTGCCCTGAAAAAGAT
Source organism: Methanobacteriota archaeon (assembly GCA_030605245.1). Classification (GTDB taxonomy): domain Archaea; phylum Thermoplasmatota; class JASEFT01; order JASEFT01; family JAUWIS01; genus JAUWIS01. The sequence goes on from JAUWIS010000161.1 coordinate 1,163, forward strand.
AAAAATCATGCTCGTTTTCCAGAAGCTTGAGCAGGGTTTTAAACCGTTCCATATCTGCGCTGGAATCCTTAAATCCAATGACGTTTTCACGTTTGGAAAGGCGTGATACCATTTGCACATCCAGCTTTATTCCGGCAAATACAGGTATGTCATAGATTATAACAGGAAGGGGACTGGTGTCTGCAAATTGTAAAAAGATAGACTCAATCTCTTTGTGACTGTAATTGAAATAACCCGGCGCAGTCAGAACAGCAACCTGCGCTCCAGCATCTGCCATAGATTGTGTGTTCTCAAGCATTTCAGATAGCCCTGATGCCATACAACCTGCAAAGAGCGGAACATGTTCGCCAATATGCCGCTTAACAGTTTTGCAAATTTTATTTTTTGTTTTTAGGTCAAACCACGGACCACGGCCAGTACTTCCTGCAACAAAAATGCCTTTGCATCCGGATTCCAGAACATAAGTACATACAGCTTTCAATCCATCAAGGTCAACTTCTCCCGTTCTTGAACAGGGTGTTACAATCGGTACTAATACACCAAAGTCTTTCATCTTTCCCCCTTTTATTTTTAATCCATTCTTAATCCGCCATTTATTGCAACGGTCTCTCCTGTTATATAAGATGCTGAATCAGAGGCTAGAAATAGAACTGTGCCTGCTATGTCCTCTGGTTGGCCTAGTCTGCCCAGAGCTGTCTGAGTCTTCAACTTTTCAAGGTTTTCAGGAGTTGAGAATTTTTTATGTATATCAGTAAGAATCACTCCAGGAGCAATAGCATTAACTGTAATACCATAAGGACCAAGTTCCTTTGCTAATCCCTTGGTAAAGGTGCTCATGCCTCCCTTGGCACTGGCATACGATGTTCCACCAGGTCCACCGCCAGAGCGAGCAGAGATTCACGAAATGTTGATAATCCTGCCCCAGCCTTTTTCTTTCATGCCTGGTATAGCATATTTGGCGCATATCATTGCGCTGGTCAGATTTAGAGCCAGAGACTTATTCCAAATATCCATAGGCATCTGCTCTACACTGCTAAGTGCTATCTGAGTCCCAGCATTGTTAATCAGAATATCAACTGTACTTCCTAGTTCCTTTTCTATCTGAGCAAACATGTGCTCAACCTCCTCTGGCACAGTAATGTCAGTCCTAATTGCAACGGCATTACTGCCATTGGCTTGAAACTGCTCAACTAGTTCTTTTGCATTTCTCTCACTGGTCAGATAATTTACAGCCACAGAGGCGCCACTGGCTGCAAAGCCCTTTGAAATAGCCTGACCAATTCCTCTTGCTCCGCCAGTAATGAGCACTACTTTTCCTTTGAGATCAACAGATAGCATACTTTTTACCATATTCTTACTCCTTTCTACATTCATTATACATTGCAACAATGTTTTTCAATCAATATTTCCAAATGGCTTAGTCTTCCAACATCTGGACAATCTCCAAAAAGGTACCGTCCGGGTCCTGACAGAAAAACAATTTTGCTTTACCATCAGGTGAAATAACCGGCTCGGAGTTGCATTTAATGCCTTTCACAGACCAGTCCGCATAAACCTTCTCAACATCTTCAACAGTAAAGGCAATATGTGTAGGACCAAGTTCACAGAGTTTATTCTTGCCACGCTTGGGCTGAGG
>JAUWIS010000019.1 GCA_030605245.1 Methanobacteriota archaeon
AGCATGAGGCCTCGGGTTCGAGCATTTTGCGAAGCAAAATGTGAGAGAGGAGGAAAAAAACTTGTTTTTTTCCTCCGAATCTACAAATTTACGAAGTAAATTTGTAGCAGGATGTTATCGCAAAATAGATAATCCCGACGGGTCCACTTTTCTAAAGTATAAGTTTAATTACTCTGAAACCAAATCCCTTTTTGATGAGGAAAAAAATATTCATGTCATTTGTCCTTGGCATTTTGTTATTTTCGATGATGCCGAGTATAAATTGTGAAAGGCATGAAAACAGGATGCCTTCAGATTTAAATTCTGTTATTATTGTTGAGGTTTATTATGACACCTATCTTTCTTGGGAGCCTGATGAATATATAAGGATATACAATCCTTTTGCATCAGATGTGAACATGAGCAAATGGAATCTTACAGACATAGGAAATAAGGACAGTGGATACGATGGTATTGTTCAGTTCCCTGAAAACACAATACTGAAAGCAGGTAAAAGCATCTATGTAGCAAACAATGCCTCAGCATTCCTTGAGGAAAATTATTTTAAACCCGATTTTGAGTATGGTGTGGATTCACTACATGATGTTCCAAACATGATTATGTTGAACCCTAATGTAAGACTTGCTAACACTGGTGATGAAGTTATCCTGAAAAATAATCAGGGCAGCATTGTTGATGCTGTTGTTTACGGTAATTCAAATTACACGGGTGATGGTTGGAACTCAAAACCTGCAAAGGATGTTACTGAAGGGACTGTTCTTAGAAGAAATACTGATGAAGCAACAGGCTCGTATCTTGATACCAACACATCATCTGACTGGGATTCATTAAGAACCTATAAAATCGGGCAGTCAGATTTTTCTTATGAAACATTTTTATTTAACGGGAATGTTACCTGTTTCGTTTCACCTGACTCAAGCTATGAGGCAATTGTTAATGAAATAGACAATGCAAAGGAATCAATATACATCAGTGTTTACGAGTTCACAAGCATTCATCTTGCAGAACATTTGATTAATGCGTTAAAAAGAAATGTTACTGTTAAGGTATTCCTTGAAGGAATGCCTGTATGTTGGAACATGACAAATGTTAGCAAAACATATTATGAAAATAATACTTATAGATACAATGAGGCATATTGTGAAAAATATGTTGCAAAAATTTTGTATGAAAACGGAAGTGAAATAAGATTCATGGTAAATGATGACAAACAGGATATTCATGATAGGTATAGATATGTTCACAACAAGTTTATGGTAATTGATAACAGCAGTGTGATAATTTTATCTGAAAACCTAAAAGAAACAGGCGTACCAGCGGATAATAGTTATGGCAACAGAGGATGGGGAGATATTGTAAGAAACAACGATACAGCAAAATATTTCTCGGATGTTTTCTTTGATGACTATAATACCAGCAGGAAGGACAGTTTTCCATTTACACCAAATGATTCAAAATATTGGGAGCCGCCATCCTGGTTCAAGTTGGAAACAGATACATACTCAGGAAACTACAATCCGAGTTTCAACCCTGCAACAATAAACGGTTCGTTTTCTGTTTCACCTGTCCTTTCACCGGATACATCATTGCTTGAAACAGAATCCGTTATTGGTATGATAAATTCTGCAGAAAGCTCTGTTTACATAGAACAACTTCAATGTAAAATAAACTGGAATTATTACAGTAATGCCTGTGAAAACCTGTATCTGAACGCAGCAATTGGTGCAGCAAGAAGAAAATGCGATGTAAAAATACTTTTGGATAGTAGATATATTGATTCAGATGATAATACTACAGACAACCTAGACACTGTTGCTTACATAAACGAAGTTGCAGAAAGAGAAAATTTAACTCTTCAGGCAAGACTTGTTTACCTAAAAAATTTGAGCAAGGTTCATAACAAGGGCGTAATCGTTGATGGAAACAAAACACTTGTTTCAAGTATTAACTGGGGGAGATGCTCTGTAATAGAAAACAGGGAGGCAGGTGTTATAATTGAAAACAGGGATGTTGCAGAATATTTCACAAATGTATTTTTGTATGACTGGGATGCAGGAAATGAGGAAAACAATAATAATGGAGATGTACTATCCAACAATGTGGAAACAGGAAAAGTTTTACCCTCATGGCAGATTGTGCTTTTGATAATCATAATCATTTTAATCATTTCAGTCATAAGGGATATATATAAAAGAAGGAGGCGATAAAAATTCATCTTTCATCATTGTTTATATTATCAATAATCATTGCAAGTTTTATGTATGCACGGCTGAAAAAACGTTTTGTGTGTCAGATAATTGTGCTTACGAACTTCATCATATCTGCTGTTATGTTTATTTTGGCTTTTATGTTTGGCGAAAATATTTTTACGCATGTCATTGTTGATTTGGGCTGCAGACCAAGTTATCTTTTATCCCCAAAAATCTACACGATAATTACACACATGTACATCCATGGAGGTATACTGCATCTGCTTATGAACATGATTTTCTTACTCTTTATCGGTATGCCTTTTGAGGAAAGGGTTGGCTCAAAAAAATTTGTTTTTATATATTTTGGAGCAGGAATATTGGGTGTTTTGTTAAATGCAATGATTACATATTCCTATCCTTCACTTAACCCGGATGTAATCGGTATAGGCGCATCCGGCGCAATCTTTGGAATCATAGCAGCATACGCATTTCTTTACCCAAGGGATGAGATTATTGCACCTTTAGGACCGATAATTACCAAAGTACCGGTAATCCTTGTTGCCGTTGTTTACTTTTTAATCGAAACCGTTTTTGTACTCTTTCTTGTTCAGGATTCTGTCGGGCATATTGTGCATGTCGGCGGTTTTGTTGCCGGCATATACATAGCGCTTTTGCTCAAAAAATATGAACCACCAAAAAAAGAGAAAAAAACAGATTTAAATATTTTTGAGAAACTTGCATCAACAGATGAACTAAAAAACATTCTTGAAACAATTAAGAAGGAGGACATACCTGAAATAAGGAATGCATGGATAGAGGAATTTATGAAAAAGGTAGTATGCCCGAAATGCGGAAAAAAATTAAGAATCTGGGGGAATAGTGCTGTTTGCAAGTGCGGGTATAAGGTGAAACTTTAGGTGAGAATAACTCCGCTATGAGGGATTGCTTCGGTAATCTCTCGCTATGCTCAGGTGGGGCATCATTTTATTTTTAGTATTGTTTTTTAGATAGATAAATGTAATTTACCACCGCTGGATCTCTGTTGTTTGCATCGAACTATATATCTAAACACAATCCAATATATTAACAACACAAATACAAATCCAAGAACATAAGCAATAACCGATTTTAATGCTTCTACACGCCACCAATCAGATCCAATCAAATTAGAAGAAAAAAATGTTTGGTATATCATAGATTCACCCATGTAAATTAATAATGAAATGCCATAAATCCCAAAGCTTACAAACACTCCTAATACGAAAGAGATTATAGCCAACTCGATACGATAATATGGAATTTTCACCAATCTATTTTGATGAATAAATGATTGGAATATAATCCCATGTCTGTTTAAACTCTCTAAAAAAATAAAATTCAATATTATCGCAGGGACTAAACCCACACATATTAATAAAGATAATGGATGGACAATTGATGTCATATCAACCTCTGTATTAAAGTCATGATATCTACATACTCCATACAATATTTATGGGACCTGAAGGATGCTTCTTCATACCTCACTTTTCCCTCTTTATCAAATCCCCAATAGTCAATGCTCTACCTGTCTTTTTTGTTTCAACCTTTTCCGTTTTTGTTTTTTCTGTCAGTTTTATGTTTAACGTCTTTTCCAGTTTTTTTATCAGGTTTTCATCAGGTTTCATATTTCCTGATTCAATTTTTGTTATAATTGTTTTTTTCTCATTGATTTTTTTACCAAGCTGCTCGGGTGTCATATCCATTTTAACCCGCGCATTCCTGATTTTTTTTGCATAATCATCAACAAGCTCATTTTCAACAGATTCAAAAACATTTTTTGTTTTGAATCTTTTTTCTCGCTCCTCAAGACGCTGAGCAACCTCAACTGGTGTCGCAGCAATTTCAGGTTTAACAGGTTTACCAAATTTTGCGCAGTTCGGACAAACATTCAGCATTGAGCCTTCAACCAATACTGTTTTTAGATTTGATGATTTCTTTCCACACATTTCACAGACTTGATCTTTCATATCCACCATATCCAGCTTTTGTCCTCAACAGAAACTTTCCCTTTTATTTTGTTTTTCATTCTCAGCATAGCCAGGAATCTCACGGATTCATCAGGGCATTTTGCACCAAGTTTTTCCATTTCCTTTTCAACATCACCTGTTTTCATCCTGCCTTTTTCCCTAAGGATGTTTACAATGAATTTTTCTGCTTCCTCATCTGAAAGTGTTTTCATACTAACTCACCAATTGCTTCTATTATCTTTTTCACCTCTTCCTCTGTGTTGTAATAATGGAAACTAACCCTGACATTCCCACCATATTTTTCATGTATTCCAAGAAACTTCATGAGCGGGATGCAGCAGTGATGCCCTGCCCTTGTTAAAATGTTTTTCTCATCAAGCGCAAGTGAAACATCATGAGACCTCCATCCTTTAATGTTGAAGGTAACTGTGCCTCTGTCGTCATCAGAACCATATATTTCAACATCCTTCATCTCCTTTAATCCATCTAAGAGTATTCTTCCAAGTTTCTTCTCCCTTTTCTCAATATTCTCCAGCCCGATTTCATTTACATATTCTGCAGCCCTTCCCAGACCTATCATCCCTGCAATGTTTGGTGTTCCTGCATCAAACCTTTTTGAGTATGTATCAGCAAGCCTGTAACCATTTTCTGAGACATCGGAAATAATTCCTCCGCCGAGTATCATAGGCTCCATTTTTTCTATAAGCTCTTTTTTAACATACAATCCCCCGGTTCCCTGAGGGCCAAGAGGACCTTTGTGCCCTGAGAAAGAATAAAAATCGCATCCTAAATCCTTAACATTTACAGGCATATGCCCGGGACCCTGGGAGCCATCAACAAAAACAAGACATTTTAGGTTTTTTTCCTTTATTGTTTTTATTATTTCCTTTACATCATGCACGGTTCCAACAGCATTTGAGACATGCTGAAAAGAAACAAAATTTGTTTTCTCATCTATTTCAAAAAGTTCAGGAGTTAACTTACAATCCTTTTTTGGTTTTACAACATCAAACCCCAGATTTAAATGTTGTGCCACCCTGAGCCAGGTCATAAAATTTGAATGATGTTCCATAATGGTTGAAACAATCCTGTCATGGTTCTCCCATTTTATTACAGGTTCATTTTCTTTCCCATCATTAAACAGAGAATGCTCAAGGGCATATGAAACAATAGCTGCTCCTTCTGTGCAGTTTCTTGTGAAAATAAGTTCTTCTGGTGAGCATTTTAATAATATTTCTGATATTTTTTTTCTTGCATTTTCCCATTCTAAGGATGCTTTCTGGGCTATGGAATATGTTCCCCGCTTAACATTTGAGCAGTAATCAAGAAAATACTCATCCATTGCAGCCACAACAGGTTTTGGAACAGGTGTTGTCGCACCATTATCCGCATAAATGTATTTTTTTGTCAAAGGAATATCATTTCTTACCTCTTCAACAGTTTTCATATTTTTATGTAATGATGAGTAAGGGTATAAATTTTATGTAGAAAACTATTATTAAACAGAAGCAGATAACATAGGGAATGAGATTTCAGGATTGTCCTGTAGAACAGAGGATATTAACATTCTGATTTCACGGAAAAAACCCCGGTTTTTCCTGAAATATTAGGAAAACACCAAAGGTGTTTTCCGTAATAGGTGAATTATGGGAAGCATACTTGTAGGATATGATGGCTCAGAATCATCAAAAAAAGCACTTGAAAAAGCAGTTGCATTACTTAAAGAAAACGATGAGCTGATTGTGTTATCTGTCGTCCCATCCTCTGAGGATAGAGAGTTTACAATAATAGACTCGGATCTTTCAGCGGCAAATGCGCAGTCCCAGGTAAACAATGCAATAGCAGGTTTAAAGGAAAAAGGATTGGATATAATCGGCATCGTTAGGAAAGGGGACATAGCAGATGAAATCCTGAAAATGGGAAAAGAAATGAAATGCGATCTCATAGTTGTTGGGCATAAAGGAGTGAGCAAAGTAGGAAAGTTTATGCTCGGCAGCGTTGCAGAAAAGGTTGTGAGATATGCATCCAGACCTGTGCTGGTTGTTAGATAAACTTTTTTAGCAGATAACCCATTTGTAATATTGGATTTCGCAGGAAAAACAAAATCTTTTTCTGCTCTCCAGAATTGTTCCGACAATTTTTGATGCCGCTGTGGCTCAGTGGTAGAGCAACTCCTTGGTACAGCCCTTTTCTTTTTCTAAAGAAAAAGAAAAGCGACTGGCGGAAAAGAAAAAGAACAGCCAGCTTTCAGCTGACTTAGCGATTTGCCAGAGGCGAATCACATTTTCCTTTTCGCGTAAGCTCTCAAAAAGGAGTAGGTCGAGGGTTCAACTCCCTCCAGCGGCTTTTTTAAATTGCGAAGGAGCATAGCGACTGAGCAATTTAAAAATACAAGGAATTTTGTGAAGCAAAATTCCGAAGTATCTACAAATTTGCGGAGCAAATTTGTAGAGAATAGGAAAACGAAGTTTTCCTATGAATTTTCATGAATGAAAATGAGTGAAAATACTAGGAACACAAAGTGTTCCGAAGTATTTTCAAAAATTGTGCAAACAATTTTTGAATGAATAAATAAGTGAACGAGGTAAGCGAGCAATTAAAAAGGACATCCGCAAGTAAACGGTAAAGCAAATGTTTTTAATCATTAACACTATTCATCCTGTAATGGAAATTATTTCTGCATCTGAAGTAGAAAAATACACATACTGTCCTTTATCATGGTGGCTGAGCAGGAAAGGTGTTAAAGGGAAAGGTAAGGAGTTTAAGGAAGGCATAGGCAGGCATCATGAGATTGAAAAAAACATTGAGACTATAAAAAAGGAGGAAGAAAAACTTTTCAGTTCTGAGTTCATGATTGCTGTTTTATCCACTGCTGCTACTATACTAAGTCTTGTTGGTGTTGGAATATATTTATCTCAACAGAAAGAGTTTGAGAGTGCTGTTACAATGATTGTATCTGCAATATGGCTTGTTTCAGCTGCGGTCTTCATGGTTGTAGCATTAAAATCAACCCAGCTTGCAAGAAGCACAAGAGATATTGTTAACCTTCCAGATGGTACAATAGAATATGTTTCTGGTGAGGGCGTTGAGGATTTATCCAGCAAAAAAACAGGGCTTATTGGGAAACCGGATTATGTTATCCATGTACATGGGTCCTTTGTCCCTATAGAAATTAAAACAGGTAGGGTACCAAGAGGTCCTTTGTTTTCTCATATAATTCAGCTGACTGCCTACTGTGTTTTGGTTGAGGAAAAGTATGGAAAGGTAGAGTATGGAATGCTGATGTACGGAAACCAGATATACAGAATCCGGCTAACAGATGAATTAAAAACAACCTTATTTAAGAAACTGGATAAAATGAGAGAAGCATTTAAGACAGATATTGTTCACAGGAATCATAACAGGCCTGGCAAATGCAGACACTGCTCTAGAAGGAATGCATGCCCTGAATCACTCGTTTAACTTTTCCTCTATTTTTTCTAATCTCCCATTTATTTTTTTAATATCTTCTTTCATCTCAAGCATTGACTTTTCAAAAGGCGTGAATCCTCCAACAGAAAGAATTCTGTGCCCAAGAAACAGGCCAAGGAATATTGCCCCAAGAAGGGCCAGAACAATTACGAAAAATGCTGCAAATATAAACCACTTCATCCATTCAAACACATTGCCGACATCAACTAAATCAAACAATATTGCACAAACCATTCCCGTAATTGCTGCAACGATCATTATTATAACTATGAATGTTTTTGATATTTTAACCTTTAGCTTCATTCTCCCACCTCTTCCAGTATTCTTTTGAACGGCAAGTCTTTCTCAAGCACAACTGTTTCTTTCTCGTTGTCTATTACAGTAAAACGTGGATTATATTCATCTTCTATCCCAAACTCGTGTACTGTTATATTGCATGTATATCCATACCATGTATTTTCAGTCCATACCATTATCTGAATAGAGAAATGGGGAGAAATATTTGTGCTGTGACTGAGGCAGTAGCTGTTATTATCTTCTACTCTATTTATTTCATCTATTGTGATTGTTATTCTTGAGTATTTATAGTCTGTCGCCTCACCTTTCACCCAGATTTTTGTCATCTTTGTATCTTTGTCATAGTCCATAATCATCCCAGGCGCCATTGATAAAGGGTTATCCATTTTTGGTGGGCTGCCAATGCATCCTGCGAACATGATGCACAGAACAACAATGACCCCTATCCCTTTTTTCATCAACTCATAAATAAGGTTAATGCTATTTAAATCTTATTTTTAACTGTTTTAATGATTTCATCCTTTACTCTTTCTCCGCTGGATATCAACGTTTCAACTTTATTTTTCATTTCTGACACAAATTTTTCATCCTTTATGCTTGAAAGGTTTATTTCAATGTTCAACATAGCAGAGTTCATCCCGGCCAATGACATTAATGCGGCAACACCAGCATCTGAAACAGCATTCTTATTCCCCTTTTCAGAAACAATTTTCGCAAGACTAAGAACATTCATGCATTGTTTCATCACATCAAGAGGGATTCTTGCAGCGTTTTTAAGCGCGTCCTGAATCACATTTCTTCTTTTTTGTTTATCCTCATCTGTTTCCTTAGGCATTTTAAACGCAGCCATAACATTGTTGAAAGCATCTGTATCCTCATCAATTAACCGGGTAAGATTTTCTTTTAATTCATCTGATTTTTTTAAAACATTATTCATTTCACCTGAAACATCCTCATAACCTTTTTTTCCAACTGTTAAATGGCAGACCATTGAAATTAGTGCTGCACCAAGCGCGCCTGATAATGCTGCTACACTCCCGCCACCTGGCGCAGGCGATGAAGATGCAAGTTCAGACAAAAACCTCTTTATGTTTAGAGAAGCTAGTGGTCCAACTTCCTCAATCATATATTCTATTACTTTTTCCTTGGGATTGAATAAGTAAAGATTGGACAATCCAAGTTTATCTATTGATATTGCAACCAGTTCTTCTTCATCTGATGTTTTAACCCCTTCTTTTTCTGAATAGAATTTTCCTGCTAATACAAGCGCTTCTTTTGGCACTAATCCTACAATTTCACTTCCGGTGACTGACACACCAAGTTTTCCTGCCTCTTCCTTTACCGCCTCAAATACATCATGAATGTTTACATTATGATAATTCAAAATATTCATTGATACCTGTGCAATATTTTCATTGTACATCATGCCGCCTGCTTGAACCCCCTTAAAACGACCAGGAATCCGCTCAGGTTTACCATCCGGTCCAATTATCTTTTC
>JAUWIS010000147.1 GCA_030605245.1 Methanobacteriota archaeon
AGCTTGAAACAGGTGATTATATTTTATCAGACCGGGTTGGTGTGGAAAGAAAAGAGATAAATGATTTTCTGCAATCCATGATTGATGGCCGCCTCTTCTCTCAACTGAAAAGCTTGAAAAACAGTTATCTTAGACCATTGCTTGTTTTAGAAGGTGAAGGTCTATTCACAACACGAAAAATTAATCAGGGTGCAATATTTGGTGCATTGGCATGCATTGTTGCTGACTATGGTATACCAATCATATACACAAAAGATGAGTCTGAAACAGCGAACCTTCTTTTTTCCATAGCAAAAAGAGAGTTTAATCAGGGAAGAATACCTAAGGTAAGAGGAGAGAAAGGCAGCATGTCATTAAGCGAGAGACAGCAGTTCATAATAGAGGGATTGCCGAATGTTTCAGGTGTGCTTGCCCAGCGTCTTCTCGCGCATTTCGGTTCAATAAAAAACATAGTAAATGCAGGCACAGGCGAACTCACAAAGGTTAAGGGAGTTGGTAAAAAGAAAGCAGAGGACATTGTAAACACATTAAAAGCGAAATATCTGAGGTAAACTTTAATTCCAATAAAACATATTACATCCAAGGTGATATTATGGCTCTTGAAGAAAAACTAAAGCAGATTGCAAACAACCTGGATCAGCTTGCAGGTGATAATACTATACCAAGAAACATCAGGAGGGGTGCTGAGGATGTAAAAAAAATCCTGCTAAACAATAAAGAGGCATTGGATGTTAGAACCGCATCTGCGAACTCTAAACTTGATGAACTTGTAGACGATCCAAACATACCATTGCATGCAAGAACACTTATCTGGAACATCATGAGTCAGGTTGAAGGTATTAATGCATAATTTTTTATACCCAAATTATTATTCCACTTTATAACACTTTACTCATGATAGCAGGGAACAAAATTCCCCTGATCATTCGCATAGATCATGATAGCGGGGAATAAATTCCCCTTTATCATTCACAAGTTCATGAGAGCGGGGATGGCCCAGCCTGGTAAGGCGACAGATTGCTAAGAGCTTTTTTCTTTTTCTTGAGAAGAAAAAGAAAAAACTTCGGAAAAAAGAAAAAGAAGTAAGGGTTTACTGAGTAAACCCTTTAAAACACGAAGATTGCTAGGGCAATACAATACTGATTACGCAGCAACTAACGATGTTTAAGGTTATTCCAAAGAGATAATCTACTTCTTTTCTTGTAAAGAAAAAGGACTCACAAACATCTGTTGGTCTCTGACCTCGGGAGTTCAAATCTCCCTCCCCGCGCTTTTTGCGAGCTACGAAGTAGCGAGCAAAAATACGAGGAATTTCCGTTAGGAAATTCCGAAGTATTTGAAAAATTGCGTAGCAATTTTTCATTATAAGAAGCAAGGCAACCGGATGAGCAAAAAATAGAAGCAAGCAAACATAATTTTAAATACAATAAAAAACAAGGATATACCTATGTATGAAGAAAAAAGGAAGGCACTGATTAGCCATCTTGTCAGAAACGGATACATATCAAAGCCTGATGTTGTTAGGGCAATGGAAAAAGTTTCCCGCCATTTGTTTGTTCCAGAATCTATGCAAAAATATGCTTATGAAGACTATCCATTAGGGGTGGGTCTTGGACAGACGATTTCCGCGCCTCATATGGTTGGCATAATGGTTGAGTCTCTTGATATTAAAAAAGACCAAAAAATACTCGAGATTGGAACAGGTCTGGGATACCATTCTGCTGTTGTATCCTCTATTCTCGGTGGGTCTGGTCATGTGTATACAGTTGAGCGTTATCCTGAGCTTGCTGAGTCAGCAAAGGAAAACCTAAAAAATTATCAAAATATATCGGTGATAGTTGGGGACGGTTCAAAAGGATTAAAGGAATATGCACCATATGACAGAATATTTGTGACATGCGCAGCACCTGATGTCCCGCCTCCATTGATTGAGCAGTTAAATGACAATGGCAAACTTTTGATACCTGTTGGTGAAAGATTCATGCAGGATCTTATACTTTTGGAGAAAAAAGGCAATAAAATATCAAAAAGAAACCTTGGAGGATGCATGTTTGTTCCGCTGATTGGAGAGTACGGGTTCAGATAACAATTAGGGATTAGAAGTTTCGGAATTACTTCGTAATTCCTCACTCCTCTCACGGAAAAACGCAAAGCGTTCTTACGGAAAAACCGAAGGTTTTTCCTAAGATGCTAGGAAAAATGCAAAGCATTTTTCCGTCGCATTTTCCTGAGATATCAGGAATTTGCAAAGCAAATTCCGTAATATGCAAATTGTAAACAATTTGTAGAAGTTAGGGTTTAGGGCAATGCAAGTAGTTAGGGTTATGGTCCCCTGACTACTAACTCCTATTCAAAACCTTTTAATCATAATAAAACAATACAACAATGGTGAAGAAAATGGATAAAAGGGTTGTAATGATTATAGCGCATAGGAATTTCAGGGATGAGGAACTGCTGGAGACAAAAAAGGTTTTAGAGGATGCTGAATGTAGTGTGAAAATTGCATCAACCGATACGATACCTGCGCGAGGCATGTTCGGTGCTTTTGTTAAACCGGATTTCACATTAGACAGGGTTGTTGTGGACAACTATGAAGCAGTGATTTTTGTCGGCGGCTCAGGCAGCGAGGTTTATTTCAACAATCCAACTGCGCATCTTGTAGCAAGAGAAACATATGAGAAAAAAAAGGTTTTGGGTGCAATATGTATAGCACCATGCATTTTAGCGAATGCTGGTGTGCTGAAAGGAAAAAATGCAACAGTGTGGGATGGAAAATATATACTTTTGCTGGAAAAGAAGGGTGCAAAATACACTGGTAAAAATGTTGAGGTTGATGGAAAAATTGTTACAGCAAACGGTCCTGAATCTGCTGAAGAGTTTGGGAAGGCGATACTGAAACTTTTGGAATGATTTTCGTCACGTCTTTTTTTACAGCAAATTTCTGAAAGAAATTTGCTGATACTTCGGAATTTATTCGCTTTACTCATAAATTCCTCGTATTTTTGCTCGCTACTTCGTAGCTCGCAAAAA
>JAUWIS010000127.1 GCA_030605245.1 Methanobacteriota archaeon
ACAAAGAGGACAACAAAGACCGTGAAAATCTTAAGGTAATATATTGTTAGGCATATGAAGGCAGACAATGTATGGATAGACCCGAGACTCAATGATTTTTTATGGGCTAATGGAACCAAAAATCCTCCTGCAAGAATAAGGGTTAAAGCTGTAAAGTTTGAGGATGGACTTGTAGAGGTTTCACTTCCTGAACTTGAGAAAGAAGATAAAAAGGAAGAGGAAACTGAGGAAGAAACTGGAGTGAAGGAGAAAAAAACTGGGAAAGTTAAAAAAAGAAAAACTAAAAAACAAGAAGTAAAAGGTAAAGAAAAGGAAGAATTAGATAAGAAAGAAAAAAAAAGCAGGGAGACTAAGGGGAAAAAAGAAAAAACAGAGGAATCAGAAAAAGAAAAGAAAATAGAAAGACAGGAAAAAACAAAAAATAAAAAAGAGTGAAACTGTGCTGAAACAGATGAATATAAATGGCAGCCCCTGTGTTGGTGTGTTTTGTAAAATCAGTGAAAAGATTGGAATTGTTCCACCAAATTTTTCTAAGAAGGATATTTACGGTATAAGGGAAACATTTGAGGTTGAGATTGTTAAAACAGGTATTTGTAATTCATCCCTTATAGGGCCATTAACAGCACTTAACTCAAAAGGTATGCTTGTAACAGACTTTGTGAATGAAAATGAAGTAAAAAAACTTGAGGAAAAAATTAATGTAAACATAGTTTCAGAGAAATTTAATGCCTTTGGAAACAACATTTTATTAAATGATAAAGCAGCACTTGTCCATCCACAGCTCAGCAAAAAAACTATGCAGATTATAGAGGACACATTTGATGTTGATGTTATAAAAGGGACAATTGCAGGATTGAAAACTGTCGGCTCAGTTGCTGTGGCAACAAATAGGGGAATACTATGTCATCCAAAGGCAGCAGACAAAGAAATTAAAGAAATGGAGGAATTATTCGGCATACCTGTGAGTATAGGCACTGTAAACTATGGCATGCCATACATTGGCACTGGTCTGATTGCTAACACAACAGGTGCTATAACAGGAGCTAATACAACAGGTATCGAACTTGGAAGGATTGAGGAAGCATTATTTTTATAAAGAAAAAAACCATATCTCGGTTTCATCCGGCAGGTCCTCAGACTCAAAATCCATCTCATTACCAACCCTGTTTATGTTTATCTGGCTTGCTTTTTTCAAAAAAATTTCAGGTCCCTGGATAGATAATGACAAACCACCAACCCTGTAATGCATTGGTACAGCAATTTTTGGCCTGATCTTCTGAACAACAGAGTATGCCTTTTTTCCGTCTATTGTAAAAACACCGCCTACCGGTATAAACAATACATCCACATTGCCAATTTTTTCAAGTGTTTCATCATCAGGAATCTCTCCCAGATCCCCAAGATGACAAAAACTTATGTCATCCAAAATAAACTTAAAAATAATGTTTTTTCCTCTATTCTCTAATTTTACCTCATCATGATACGATGGTATACCTGTTATTTGCGCATCACCAATTTTTTTATTACCTAAAGTGTTTACAACCTTTACACTTTCACCTTTCACAACCCTAGCACAATTATGATCAAAATGATCATGTGTTATTAGAACAATGTCTGCCTTTACAACAGGCGGCGCAATCCCAATAGATTTTCCATCATGCGGGTCTGTCACAATCGTCTTACTATCGCTTATCTCAAAGCATGCATGCCCATGCCATCTTATCTTCATGTTTCTCCCCCAAATCCTAAACACATTCAAGATAAATAATTTTTTGGTATAGCCCCGACAGGATTCGAACCTGTGTCCCAAGGTCCAGGGCCTTGGATGATTGACCTCTACACTACGGGGCTATATGAACTGGTATATATTATATTGGCTTATTAGATTTTTGCTTGTGTTTTAAACTAGAGCCAAAGAAAAAGAGTAAAAATCCTTGTGAAGTTAAGTAATACATAAAATCTAAACTAATTATTTTTATTTCTTATTTCCCCAAGAAACACATAATCTATGCACAACAACCTCACCACTGGTGAGCATAAGCAGAATCCCAGTTAAAATTAAAATCATAACATAATGTGATAATATAAAAGGTCGCATTGCTTCTCCCAACCTACAACCCCCCTCATAACCACCCAGTAGAAATGAAAGGATAACTCCTACTAAAAACATAAATGAAAGTGTACCCTCTATAAACATTTGCAATGACCCTAGTTCTTTTTTACCCACCAAAATGTACGCAGAATAACGTATCGATGTTGTAACAGTTATTGCAACAAGGCTTATTCTCCAAAGCGGTATAAGTTTTAATTGAGAAATGTAAAGATAGCAAACAGCAAAGATTAAAACATTCGCCACAAAGGCAATAAAATAACTTTTCAATGTGGTGGGTGGCATTTTTTTCTCATATATCCTTCTATAATTCTTTTCTATTACCATCATAAATACCATCCAACACATAAGGCTTTCAATACCAACAAATAATACAACAAAGCAGAATAGGAATGAGCGCAGTGGTATGCCCTCAGCTAATATAAAGAATGCCAAGGCAAGACAAATGCCTGCTATGGGTATAATGTATTTTTTCAAGCAATCCAGAATATTTTTGTGGTGTATGTTTTTTATATTGGTCATATTTTCACGATTATCTCTCAAAGCCACAATAAGGACACACTACATAATCACCAGATATTTCTCTTCCACAACCTCTGCAATACTTACTTTTTTCTGGAACAGATTCTTGAATAACAACTATTTGTTGTTGCTGTTGTGGCTCTTCTTCTACTTTTTGATAACCTACAACCATCACAACAATGCCAACAACGCCAATGACTCCACCAACCACCTCAAGCGTTTGTCCTGTTTGTTTTGCCTCTTTTGCATCCTGATAATGTTGTTCCTGCTCAGGTGACAGTATTCGGACTATTTCCCCGGCGAGGGTTTCATATTCTGACATGGCTTCATCTGCTACCTCAACCATCTTGATACCACCAATAAAAACTATGCTGCCGATTATTAGTATTAGTAATCCTATGATGAGGTAACTTTTTTTCATGATTAAACCGTGACTATATCATATTCTAAGTAGGCGTCATCATCGTCAGAGGTTTGTGTTCCATCATAACTACCATCAGTAATCCCATCGGTATCATCAGCAGTCCATGTTCCACTTTGTATATTATATTGTACTGTTAAACCCTTAGTATTATCAGAGCCATCAATATCTAATGTGTCATCAAACGTTCCATCATCGTCCCACATACTAATAACTATTTTATGAGTTTGAACATTGTCTGGCACGTTTTTTGTGTACTCCCAGTTTGCAGTATTTAATGTGCCCAACGTAACTGACCAATACGTAGTTTCACTTGGGGCTCTGGTTTCATATTCGTCATTTATCTCAATTTTGAAATAAACTTGAGCCTCGTTACTCCAGAGGTCTACTTCATCTATCACCTTAAATTTTTTCAAGGTGATTTTTATTTTTGCATCCTGATATGGCATGTAGTCTTCTGTGTCTTTGTAACCATCATTGTCGTCATCTATGTCATCTACATCTGGAATACCGTCACCATCTGAGTCAG
>JAUWIS010000108.1 GCA_030605245.1 Methanobacteriota archaeon
AAGCCTGACCTTAGCATCAAAAATGTAGTGTTCATTGAAAGCCCGAAATGCGGTGATGTAGTTACAGTGCATCTGAGTGTAAAGAATGTCGGTAACATCCCTGCTATGAATGTAAAAACAGGTTTTTACATTGACAACAAGGAAATAGAAACCAAAGAGGTTATGAGTATCAGAAAAGATGATGTGACTGAATTAACGTTTTCATGGGAAGCAACACTAGGTGAGCATGAATTATGTATTGTTGCTGACCCTTATGATGAAATAGATGAAGTTAATGAGAACAACAACAGGTATACTGCAGCATTAAGCGTGGCAAGCACAATCACTAAAGATATTGGTGGTGAGCCTCCGCCACCACTTGTCAGCAAGGATGCTGGTGCTGTCCTGGCAGCAGTTGGTGCACTTTCAGTACTTGGACTGCTTGGGCTTTACTCTGACAAATACAGGTTTTTCACACTGTTCGCGCCGCTTTACACAAGAATCAAAAGGAAACATATTCTTGACCATTTCACAAGAGGCAGAATCTATGGATATATTGAGGCGAATCCTGGCGCGCATTACAACATAATCAGGGATGCCCTTGCTGTGAATAATGGTTCACTTGCTTATCATCTGAGAATGCTGGAAAAAACAGAATACATAAACTCAAAAAAGGCAGGTAAATGCAGATACTTTTATCCAAGTTCAGTGAATATTTCAAGAAAAAATGGTCTCAGCAATCTGCAAAATAGTATTATAGAAAAAATTGTGGAAACCCCTGGCATAACGCAGAAGAATGTTGCTGATGAGGCTGGTGTCTCACAGCAGGTTATAAGCTACAATGTGAAAAAAATGATGAAAGATGGTGTGCTTAAAACCAAAAGAAATGGTAGGGAATCATATCTATATATTGCTGAGAGTTTCGGGGCATGAGAAAATGATGGAAAAGTAACTTTCTATCCAATAAATCTTTTTGATTTTTGTAAAATTTTTTTGAGAAAATCTTAAACATTACTGATATTGAATTAATCATTATTGTTCAAAAACAGACATCATTGTACAGAACCGTGCTACACTGTATCAGAAAATATTTAAATGAGTAAGACTATGCACTCCCCAACCTAAAGGTAAAAAAAACAGGATGATTTCGTGTCGCTACCGGACACGACTGACATTTAACAGGGTGAGGAAGGTGAAAAGAAAATGAAAGGAAAAATATTTGCAATGTTTGCTGTAATGATGGCAACATTGGTGGTATTTGGTGCTGGGAATGTTCAAGCATCCACTGGTAATGTTGCTGTAAACATGGATGTAAGTACCAGCAAATCTGTTTATACACCAGCAGATGATATAGAGATTACTGTACACTACATTATAAGTATCATCCATCCTGAAGATGCAATACCACTTATGACTAGGCCTATGGTGTATATTTTACTGGATGATCAGGAAACAGGCCCTGATGACTGCATTGATTGGTCAGAGACACATACGTGGACAACTGAGCCGATAGAACCAGTTCTACCCAGCAACCTCCCAGACTCGACATATGAAGTAACAACATATGAAGTCATTATAAGTATAGTATATCCTAATCCTGGGGCTGGTACACATACTGTGGAGGCATATGTTGAAGTGGGAACAGGAAGTGGTACATACAGTGATAGCGATACAACAAATTTTATAGCCGCGGGCCCATCATCTGCAGCAACTGAACACATACCAGAAAATCAGGGAACAGCGCACAACCCAAATCTATAAAAACCTCTCTTTTTCTTTTTTTATATTTTTTAATTATTTTGAAACATAACAATCAGTATAAATTGTACAATTTACTTATTCTTTTTTGAAAAAAAACCAACATTTTCCTTTCCAGCCTTCTTTCCTACTGTTTTCTCTTTTTCCTACGGAAAAGCTTAGCTTTTCCTAGGACGCCAGGAAAAGTCTTTGACTTTTTCGTCGCATTCTCAGGATGACCGCTCTCTTTTTTCTCAGTTTTCTTTGGTAGCCCTTTCTTTTCCTTACCCTTTTTTGGTTTCAGTTTTATTTTCTTTTTATACAAAACATACACAATTATTATCAGAGCAAGGACTATGATTCCTGCTAAAAGCACTATCCATTCCGTTGCTGGTGGTACCCATTCCCCGGATATTCTTTTAATTATGATTGTTGTCTGGTTTGTGTTTCCTGCAAGGTCTGTCGCAATTATTGTGATAACATTTCGTCCATTGTTTCCTGTTCCAAGCTTTACTGTTGCAGAAAATTTCCCATCATTTATATCTGCGTACACACCGTTTACTGTAACATTCACACCGTCTGTTTCCCCTGACACGGTTATTGTCTCCGACTCTGTTTTCGTGTTGTTTGACGGTTTAATGTTTGTGAGTGTTGGTGATGTCCTGTCGTATGTGAATGTTATGCTGTGTGGTATTATTTCAGTGTTGTCCGCATTATCTGTTGCCCTTGACATGATAGTGTAAACACCATCAGTCTCATGTGTCCATGGATAACTCCATGTTGAAGTGCCACCCGCAGTCAGCCATGTTTCTGTTGATGACCATGCCAAACCAGTCCAGTAATAACCATTACTTTCCCTTATTATGCAAATTTCAACCTTTTCAACACCGGATATATCATCATTCGCTACACCAGTTATAGTTGTCAAACTGTTTATGTACTCATTTATGTGCATTATTCCTGATGTTGGGGGTGTGTTGTCAAAAACAATAATTGATAACACAATTCTGTTTTCGTTTCCAAGTTCATCTGATGTAGTTACTGTAAAAACATTAACACCTTCGTTCAGATTGAATGTCATGCTGAATGCATTGTTAATTATGGGAACCGATGCAGTGTTTATTGTAAGATTAACACCATCTGTTTCTCCTGTTATTGTCAATGTTGACTGATTTGTTGTTTCCGGTACTGATGTAACACTGTATGCTGTTGTGCCGAGCATTACTGTGATATCCAGCACTGGATCTGTCGTATCCAATGTTATGTTTATGCTACCTGTTCTATTGTTCCCTGCAAAATCCTTTACCATCACATAAACAATGTTGAAACCCTCATTTAATGTGATTGTTCCTGACCATGACACATTGTAGTTTCCAAGTGTACTGTTAATAACCTCAAATGTGTAATCTGTGAGGTTTATCCAATCTCCATCATTCACCCTTACCTGGATTCTTCCTGTTTTATTCTTAACCACCCATTTTGTGAGTTCTATGTTATCTGATGCATTACCTGTCAGTATCAGGTTTTTATTGTTTGTAGGATTAAAGAATACAGGGTCTATAGATATATATGGACACACATCATCATGTAAAACAAGTTCAACATAATGTTTTTCATTAATCCTTATCTCTGTTTCATTGAATACATCATATCTGCTTGCATTCACCCTGTGCGGCATGAACTCAACGTAACTTGTTTTGTTTACTTTTAATGCCAAAATTTTAGTATACAGTGTGCCATTGCTGTCTGTGAATAGGTTACCGGTAGCAAAGATTAGAACATCTCCTTCAATCTCAGTAGTACCATACTTAAGCACAGCCTTAAACTCATACTGTGTATCACACGCTAAACCTGATAACACATTAGAATAACTACCATCAGCAGAACAAGGTAAAGAGGTTGTATTGGTCCAAACTGTCTCACCACTCTTCCTATAACTGAACCACACATCCACAGAAGAATAAACACCAACACTGAAATCACCACGCAAAGTCGCACCATCATTCGTAACATCAACAGCAGTTTGAGTTACCACAGTAGGTACAGTGCTGTTAGTGGTGAACGTTAAAATATTTCCTTCAATCTCAGTGGTGTCATACTTAAGCACAGCCTTAAACTCATACAATGTATCAGACACTAAACCTGATAACACCTCAGAATAACTACCATCAGCAGAACAAGACAAAGACGTTGTATTGGTCCAATTTACCTCACCACTTTCCCTATAACTGAACCACACATCCACAGAAGAATAAACACCAACACTGAAATCACCACGCAAAGTCGCACCATCATTAATAACATCAACAACACCCCTGGTAATAACAGTA
>JAUWIS010000009.1 GCA_030605245.1 Methanobacteriota archaeon
AAACTTGTTGGTTTCCTGACCATTCCCATTTTCACTGCCCATGCATAATCCACAGGCATAACAGGTTTCTCAGGTTCAGTTTTCTCTTTGATTGCCCCTTTTTTCACAAGTTTTTTATAGGTTTCATTGATTTTTTTGTCAAACTCATCAAATGAATCCGGTACTACAGCGCCTGCTTTTTTCAATACCCTGTTTTTTGCATCTGCTGTTTCCAGTTTACCGGATGCAAGAGCGCCTGCATGACCAAACTGGACTTCTGCTTTGAACATTTTAGCGCAGGTGCCGATGCACCATGCAACAACCGGTTTTTTGATTTTTTTATTTTTTAATGCTTCTACGATCTCATACTCATCTGTTCCGCCAACCTCACCCAAGAGAACAATCATTTTTATTTCAGGGTTTGCTTCGTATCTCATTATATGATCTATGAAAACAGAGCCGGGATACCTGTCACCACCAATTGCAACACCTTCATAAACACCGTCTGTGTTTCTAACAATGATATTGTTAAGCTCATTTGACATACCACCCGATTTTGAGATATATGCTACACTGCCAGGCCTGTACAACCTGGATTCAATGATGTTGTCTATCATTCCGCCAGTATTACCAATCTTGAATGCCCCTGCCTTTAAACCACCGACAGTAGCAGGCCCTATAATTGTTTTTTTCCTTTTTTTTGCCTCAGCAGCAAGCTCTTTTTCCCTGCGCTCAGGTATGCCTTCAGCAATAATCGCTACTGTTTTTATGGAATCATAACCTAATGCCTCCATTGTTGTTGGATACGCTGATCTGAAGGATGCGAAATTAACAAGTACATCAGCTTTAGGATGATTTTTTACCGCATCCTTAAGTTTCTTATAAACAGGTACGAGTATTTCGTCCCTGCCAAAGAAGGCTTTATGAAAACCATCCCTGCCAGATGGATTAATCATCGCCGCAACAGATGGTATTTCCCTTTTACAGACATAATCAAAATCGAGCATTCTCTGAACTGCATTCCTTTGCATACCATACACAATTGCCTGCGTGTTTTTATCAAACAAATCATACCCTTTTTTCATTTTAATTTCCCCCTTTTAGTGCCTTTATCAAACAGGTCATACCATTTTTCCATTTCAACTCCCTCCCCTTTTAGTGTTTTTATCAAACAGGTCATACCATTTCTTCATTTTCTCCCTCCTTTCAGGCCCATGGAAACAATCCTTGTCATGTGTGTTTCAGGGCCATAGACCTCAACTGGAACACCAAGGGTACTCCCTAAATCCTTCATCATCTTCAATCCTTGTTGATAGTTTGGTCCTCCTCTCCTCACATATATTTTTACCCTGTTCTCCATAAGTTTTTTCTGGTAGTCTTTCAAGGCCCTTATTATGCCTTTGAATGTTTTTGCAACATCAGTAAAGTTTGCTATACCACCACCAATTATGAGTGTTTTTCCTTTCGGGTTCTTTTCACGCGTCATCAAATCAAGAACTGTTTTCGCATACTGATAGGTGAATTCTTCAGATGGATTACCAGAGTATTCACCATAGTTAGCGAGTTCTTTACCAAAACCTAGGTCTGAGATTGTATCAGCATAAACTACAGACGCACCACCTCCTGCTACAAGCGTCCAAACTCTTCCCTTTGGGTTCAGGATTGTGAGTTTCAGGGATGCGCCTGTTTTAGAATCCAGATTTTTGATGTATGCTTCCTCCCTGCCGAGTGTTCTGCCAAACGGTGCAGGAAAAACTATTTTACCCCATTTACTACCTGATTCAAACTCGCCTGTGTCATCAATCTTTGCAGCCATGTCCAGAGGCACAACCCTGTTTTTTACGACAATAAAAGGATTTATTTCAAGGTAAGCATAGTTCAAATCAGAATAAAAACTGAAAAGCGCATGAATGAATCCTGCAATCAGTTTTTTTCTTCCCTCTGGAACATTCCTCAGGATTTTCTTGATTTCCTTCTGGTCTGTTTTTGAACTGACTGGAACAAGGAGCTTCTCGGATTTTGTATCAACATCACCAACATTTATACCACCATGATGATAAAATAAAATTTCATCACCCTTTCTCACAGATCTTATGCAGACATAGTATTCATCCTCCTCATTATGGATTATAAACGGTTCAACTATGAAATGCGTTAGTTTTCCTGTAACATTTTGAACTGTAATGTTTTTATTCATTCTTTTTGTGATCCATGACTCAGCATCTTTGAATGATGCATTCAGAAGCAGAAGCTTGTTTTTACCTCTTCTTTTAATAAGCTGATCAGGTTTAACAACAAGTTTTTGTTTTAAAAGCCAGGGATATTTTTTTCCAAGTTTCTTGAAATCTGTTTCAGGTGTTATCTGAACAAACCTGTTTTCTATCCTGTGCTTTCCATCAGAATATTCCTCCAACAATCGTGCCATCATGGTTTTTCCATCATACTCCCTGATTGCTCTCTGCGCCATATTTTTCACCCCATATTCAGTAATCCGCCTGCAAATAAAATATTTTTCTGCCGATCTGATAACTCATATTTCAGGTTAATTTTCTTGTTTCTTGTAATATTTTCAAGAACAATGTTTTCGTTCTTTTTTATTTTTTCTTTCACATCTTTTATCTCAATTTCATCATCTTTATCTATCAAATCATAATCTGAATCGTTTTCAAAAATCAATGGCAGGATTCCAAAGTTTATCAGGTTCGCCTTGTGGATTCTTTCTATAGATTTTGCGATCACTGCTTTTACACCAAGATACATTGGGCATAATGCTGCATGCTCCCTGGATGAGCCCTGACCATAACTCAGGCCCCCAACAATGATGTTATGCAAGTTTCCCTTATTTGACAGACATCTTTCAGCAAATGTTTGGTCAACCGGTTCAAAAACATGCTTTGAGTACTCAACAATGTTTGACCTGTATTTCAAAAGTTTACCGGCAGGCATGATATGGTCTGTTGTTGTTAAATCACCAACCTTTATCATAATTTTACCTTTAATACCCTCTGGCATAGGCTCATTTTTTGGTAATGAAACAATGTTTGGACCCCTGTATATTTCAACATCTGCTTTCTTTTTTATTATCATTGAATCATCAACTAAAAAAGACTCAGGCATCTTTATCTTTGGACAATTCCCAAACTTTCTTGGGTCTGTGAGTTTACCATTTAATGCTGAAACAGCAGCAGTCTCAGGTGAAACAAGGTAAACATTAGCGGATTTTGTTCCTGACCTTCCAAGGAAATTCCTGTTGTTTGTTCTCAATGAAACAGAGTTTGTACGCGGTGACTGGGAATTCCCAATGCAGAAACCACACGCAGACTCAAGTATTCTCGCACCGGCGGATATCATATCAGCCAATCCACCGTTTTCCGCAATCATAGATAAAACCTGCCTGGAACCTGGTGCTATGCCAAAACTAACATTTTCCGGTATTTTTTTATTCTTTAATATTTTTGATACAATCATCAAATCATGATAAGATGAGTTTGTGCAGCTGCCGATAAGAACCTGATCAACATCCATCCCTTCAATCTCCTCAACCTTTTTCACATTCCCGGGACTGTGAGGGCATGCTACCATGGGTTCTATCTCATCAAGGTTTATGTTAATGATTTTATCGTATTTTGCATCATCATCTGCTTTAAGTTCGGCCCATTCATTTTCCCGGTTTTGCATCCTCATAAACTCTTTTGTTGACTCATCAGATGGGAAAACAGAGCTTGTGACACCTGTTTCAGCGCCCATGTTTGTAATTGTTGCCCGTTCAGGAACAGACAAATTCTTTATTCCATCCCCACCATATTCTATTATGTATCCAACATTTCCTTTTGTTGTTAGTATTTCTAAAACCTTTAAGACTACATCCTTTGCAGAGGCCCAGTCTTTCAGTTTCCCATTTAGATTTATTTTCATAACCTTTGGTTTTGGTATGTAAAAAGGTTTACCGCTCATAGATACAGCGACATCAAGACCGCCTGCACCTATAGCAAGAGAACCAATTCCGCCGGCTGTTGGTGTATGGGAATCAGAGCCGATGAGTGTTTTGCCTGGTCTGGCAAACCTCTCAAGATGAACCTGATGACATATACCGTTCCCTGGACGCGAAAAAAATATGTTGTATTTTTCAGCAACTGTTCTCAGAAACTCATGGTCATCAGCGTTTTCATATCCAACCTGCACAGTGTTATGGTCAACATAACTGACAGAAAGTTCTGTTTTAATGCCTTTTATTCCCATGGATTCAAACTCAAGATAGGCGGCCGTACCAGTTGCATCCTGTGTAAGTGTCTGATCAATTTTTATACCGATTTCATTTTTACTTTCATCAACAATATGCTTATCAAGGATTTTCTCAACAATATTTTTACCCATGAAAACCGAATTAAACTCACGATATATAAACTTTATTATTTATATAAAATATATGAATAAAATGTAAATATGGAAAAAAAATTTGCTATTTTTATACAAAATTATAGAAAAATATTTATCTTATAAAATCTTTACCTGTACCGTGTTATCAAAAAATGAGGAAAATGTGCTTTATACATTAATCAGGTACCCTGATGAAAGCAACATTGAGCTTTGCAGAAAAACAAAAATGAAATACCCAACGTTTGTGTCAATAAAAAAAAGACTGATGAAAGAAAAATATTTCAGAACAATTAATGTTCCATTGCTCCAAAACCTTGGGTCCGAACTCCTTGCTGTTATTTATTCTGATTTCAACCCCAGCGTGACAGCAGAAACAAGGATAAAGAAAACAAGGAAAACAATAGAGGTTTTTGATGAGCTTTTCCTTTCTGTTGGTGAAACCCAGAATGGTTTCTCATTTTCATTTTCAAAAAACTATTCTGACATAGCAAGAATAAACGATATCAGGATAAGGGTTTACACGGAAATGGGTGTTCTTGGAAATGAGAGACCAAAGGAGGTGATATTCCCGTTTTCTGTAAGCAGGATTTACAGGTTTTTTGATTATACAGAATTGCTTAAAAAGGATTTTGGAATAAAATCAGACAGCGAAAAACAGAATTGGGATTTCTTCCAGGCAGATAAAAGAACATCATTGACAAAAAATGAGAAAAACATTTACTCTGAACTTATAAAAGACCCTGAAGGCAATGACAAAAATCTTGAAGAAAAACTTGGTATTTCGCGCCATACAATATCAAATGCGAGAAAAAAATTTAAAGAAAACAACCTGATAAAAACAGTAAATCTACCAAACCTCGGCAAACTTGGTTACTCTATCCTTGTATTCTCGCACCTGATGCTGCATCAGAAAAAGGGTGTGGATGAAAAACTTGCTTCCAACCCTTCAAAGGTTTTTTTTGCATCAAGGGGCCCTGAAAAGATAATACTGTCTGTGTATAAAAACTATGAGGATTTCAGGCGCGACTCGGCAAACACGATGAAATACCTGAAAGAAAACAACCTTCTGATAAGCGAGCCTGTCATAAGACCCCATTCCATTGGCGCTATGATTGTTATAAAGGACATGGCCTTTGGGCCTATAACTGAGAAGATACTCGGGCTGAAGGGATAAAAAAGAATTAACTACGTACCCCTACTTTTTATTAAAAATAGAAAAATTTATAAATATGTAGGGGTATAATATGTTATGGTAAGAATAAAAAAGAGGATTCATGGCAGGCAAACATATTATTATCTTGAGCATACATTAAGGGAAAAAGGTAAAATACAGAAAAAAGAAAAATATTTAGGTAAAAGACTCCCGAAAAACATTGAGGAAGTAAAAAAAAGATTTCTTTCTGAAATTTACAGAGAAAAATGGTATCCTCTGCTCGATAAAATAAAGGAAAATTTTTCCAAAGAACAAAAACAGACATCGGAAGTTGCTAAAGAAAAAGAAATAAAAAATTTCATGATTAGATTTACTTATGATACCCAGAGAATAGAAGGCTCGAAATTAACATTAAGAGAAACCGCAGACCTGCTTGAAAAGGGTATTACACCAAAAGCAAAATTTATTCATGATGTAAAAGAGGCAGAAGCGCACAAAGAAATATTTTATGATATAATGAACTACAAAAAGGACTTATCCTTACAAATTATTTTATACTGGCACAAAAAACTATTTGAAAATACAAAACCTGAGATAGCAGGCAAAATCAGGAATCATCAGGTAGCAATTTCAGGAAGCAGATTTATGCCACCATTCCCTGCTGAAATATATCCCTTGCTCAGAGAATTTTTCAGATGGTATGTCAAAAACAAAAACAAGCTGCATCCTGTAGAACTCGCTGCTGGCGCGCATTTAAAATTTGTAACAATACATCCGTTTACAGATGGAAACGGCAGGATATCGCGCCTGATAATGAATTTTGTTTTACATAGGTACAACTATCCTGTGTTTAACATTCCCTATGAGCACAGAGCAGGTTATTATAATGCCTTAGAAAGATCCCAAACAAAGAAATTTGATCCTATCTTCCTGCAGTGGTTCTTCAGAAGATATATAAAGGAACATAAGAGATATTTAAAAGAGTGAGAAAACCTGGTGTGAACATTTATGGAAATCCAATTGAAAATATCTTTTTATTTTTCTGGAGCTGAAAAGGGTTATGGTTGGTGGTGGATGGCTGGTTTTTTTCTTGGACCTTAAATTATCCTAATCTAGCACTTGGATCTCTAATCTACCCCTCTCAAATGGAAGCAGACTTACCAATGCCTGTGCTTTAGCTCCTATAAATCTTGCAATCTCAGGTGGAATCGTAACTATTAGAGAATTCCCGGATTTTCTCACTTTGACTTTTCTTTCCAGACCGAACAACTTAAGCTTCTTCACTTTTTTCTCCACTTCTTCCCAAACCTCATCAGAGATGTATTCATCTCTGCAACTTGTACATACAGCTCCTGGCCTCAATCCAAAGTCTATGCCAAGATGCTCAACATGAATTTGTGCTTCAACCAGCTTCCCTCCGCATCTACAAGGATGGGATAGTACTTTCTTTTTCATTCAACTCACCAACTTGACAGTTATCGGGTAAATCTTCCTGATTTTTTCAGCTTTTAAGATAAATTCTTCATAGACAATACTATAATAACTGTAGATAGATTCGTATACATCCTTCTTTTGTTTTCTCTTTTTTCCTCTAATTAATGCATCATAAAATTCTTTCCTTGAAATGCCTCGTAAAAGCATTCTATCAAGTATATGTCTTTGCCTTTTCTCAGACCAATTGACTTTAAATTTCATAATAATACTTGTATCACTTAGTACTACTTAAAACTTTTCATGTCTCTTGTGATTGAAATTACATCCTTCTGTTTCTGGGGTTTCTGAAAAAGGTTATGGTTTTTGGTGGGCGGGATGAGCATAAACCAAATCTTTATAAATATCTATACATATACATATTTATGACAAAGAAAAAGATGATTTGTCCATTTTGCGAGGGAACAAGATATATACCAACAGAAGATGAAAAAGATGTAATCATTTGCCCTGACTGTAAAGGAAAAGGATATGTCTATCTATAATTGGTATCTAAAAAAATTGTAAGCGCACCAAATCTTTATGAGTATGTATAAATATACCTATTTACAGTGATAGGATGAATAACAAGAAACCAGTTACTTTAAGCATTGATGAAAAAACCTATGAACAGTACAGGAAGCATTGTGAAGAAAACGGTTTTGTTTTGTCTAAAAAAGTGGAGATGTTTATGAAAGAGGAACTGAATAAAAAGAGGGGGAAATGACAGCACATTTTTATTTCAAAATATTCAACAGCATAAAAAGTGAACATGAAGCAAAAGATTTTGCTAAATTGGAACTGCTTGGTTTATTCGGCAAAGTAGCGCCGATTCATAATTTTTTTGATAAACTCTCCAAAAAACCGTTAAAGTTATTCACTTCCGAACCAATAAGAATACAGGACATAATAACAACAGAGTTACCGTATGGAAAAATACAGGGTTATTATGGAACAAGAGACAGATTAATTGACATAACTAAATTAGTGAAAAGGTTAGCATACATACGAGAAATATTTTTGGTCACAGAAAGTAAAGAGAAGGTAGAAAAAATATTAAAACAAATATTTCCAGATGGAAGTATAGATAAAAATGTGCAGTTCTTTGAAAAAGATGGAAATATTTTATTTAGGTTCATTACAAATCAATATTTCTTAGAAAAATCGCAATATATTTCAAAACTAAGCAGAAATAAAAAAGAAATCAACATGAATGTTGACATTTTGTTTTCCCATTTATTCAACAATAATTATAGGATACCAGCGTCTTCTACATTAAGTATTGGCAAAAGGTTAGAGGACTATTTTGCTATCAGAGAAGAATCTTCCCTGTATCTGAATCATTATATGCATCCGTACAAAGGGAAGTTTCATCCAAAAATGGTCAGGGCGTTGTTGAATTACATTTATCCAGAAGACAAAGGCAAAGTCTTAGATAATTTTGCTGGAAGCGGGACATTACTTGTTGAAGCAGGTTACTTAGGGTTAGATAGTCTTGGAATAGAAATTAATCCATTATCTGTTTTGATGAGTAATGTTAAGTGCCATTCTGTAAAAATTCCTCTGGATGAATTGAAAGCAGAAATAGATAATTATTTGGAAAGATTAGATAATGAAACAAAAGCACTTATACAGTTCAATAAAGGGCAGACATTACTGATTAAACAGAGTGTAGATTTTTCAAAAATCAAAGAAGAGTCTAAACAGTTATTAAAAGAATTGAGGAAAAGGAATGGTTTTGGAAACAATGAGTTTGTTATTCAAGAGATTATTATAGCAAGAGAGTTGCTACAAAATAAATTGCTAAAAAATATTAGGAGCAAAAACATAACAGAGTTTTTACTTTTATCCTTAAGTGGGGCAATCAGTGACATATCAAGAAGAACAAAAAATGATTTTGAAAAAGTTTTAAGGGAAAGAATAAATGATTTGTATCTGAGAATATACCTATTTCACAAACTAAATAAAGTATTAAATATCAATGTAGGTGACGGAAAAACCTACTGCGGTGATACAAGAAATATGGAAGAAATAAAAGGTTTCTCTAAGAACGGTTTTGTTGATGCAATTCTTAATTCCCCACCGTATTCTACTGCGCTGGATTACATTAAGAATGATTACCCGCAACTAATTTTATTGAAACTGGTAAACTCTATGGAAGAGTTAGAAAAAAACATGATGGGGAATCCCAGAATAAACTATGATAAAAAAGAATTATTAATGTTGGTGAAAGATAAAGAAAAAGACCCTTTAAAAATATCGGATTTGGCTCATAAATATGTTTCTCTACTTTTGAACAATGGAAGACAAGATGCAGGACTGAGAGTTTATAAGTTTTATATAGACATGCTTTATACATTAAAAGAAATGAATAGAGTAATGAAAAAAGGATCCAAATGTGCAATTATTATAGGAAACAATCATTTCATGATTGATGATGAGTATGTTGAGATACCAAACGGTGAGGTAATTTTGGAAATCGCTAAGAAGACAGGATTTAAAGAAGATTTAATTATAGAGAGAGATTTACAGAAAACAAGCGTAGGAAACATAAGAAAAGAAAGTGTGATTATTCTTAAAAAGTGACAATAATATTTATTTTTCTTAACTTATTCTTAACTTATTTTAAATACGCTCTATACCTATTATGAACCATGGACTGGGAGAAATATGCATGGTTGAACAGAGGCAAGAGAAGAAAAAGTGTTTTGGAATTACTCAATAAATCTGAAAAACCACTATCCACAAAAGATGTTGGAATAAAATTAAAAATTGCGATTTCTCAGGCATCATATACTTTAAAAGAACTAAATGAAAAAGGGCTGATAGATTGTATTAATCCAAATGATAAAATCGGAAAGTTGTATATTATTAATAAAAAGGGTAAGGAGTTATTAAAATGAATCAATTTGATATTACTAAGGAAATGATTATGGAGATACTTAATGGCGTTTCTTTTAGGATGCAGAAATTTAAAAAAGAACTTATGGATGGATATGATATACATTTCAGTAATAAGAATTTATCAGAAATTGTTGGAAAAATAATGGAAAAAGTTTCTGCTGATATTTTTACTAAAAGATTAGGCTATGAAGTAAAAAGGGCATTGGCAGATAGAGATCCCGACTTGGTATTTACTAAGTTAAACAAACCGATGGAAATTAAAGTCACTTCAACAGATAATGCTTGGACTGGAGGAGAGTTTAGCCAAAGACCTTTTGATTACTTACTCGTTTCTTGGGGTGGGAATTTTGATGAGTTCTTTTGTTGCCTAACCCATTTAGATAAGTCCGAATGGAAATCTAATATCTCTAAGAAATTTTATGGTCCCTCATTAAATGCAAAAATAGTTTATAACAAAAAAGATAAAACAATATTTTTTGGTAGTTTTGAAGTTACTAAAAGAGGAGCAATTAAAATAAAAAGGGAAAAGATAAGTCAAACTTATTTAGAATGATGGAAACAATTTCGATGCAGATATGAATAACTTCCACCTTCTCATAACTAACCTATAACTAACCTGTAACTAAGTAAAAGAACTGCTGCGCCTGATCGGAAAATGTGAACTATATCCCGATGTCCGCTCTCACATCTTCCGATTATAAAAATTTCCTAAAGGCGCACAATGAGATAATTATTGAGGATGTGAAGATACCGATAGGGGAGCACTGGAAGATTAAAAGATTACAGCCTGAAAACTGTGAGATGGAAACAAACACTGTGTGGAGTTTTCCGAAGCGCGGGGACTGGGCAACGCATTACCTGAATGCAAAGTACAGGGGCAACTGGGCGCCGCAGCTACCCAGGAACCTGATTTTAAGGTACTCAAAAAAGGGTGAGACTGTTTTGGATGCTTTTGCAGGCAGCGGAACAACATTAATTGAATGCAAGCTGCTGGGAAGAAACGGGATAGGTGTTGACATCAACAAAGAAGCAATTATGGTTGCAAGGGACAGGCTCAATTTCAGTTCAATTGATGCAGACTTCCCAGACTCAACACAAAAAACATATTCGGGTGATGCAAGAAACCTTAATCTGATTAAAAAGGAAAGCATTGATTTGATTGCCACACACCCGCCTTATGCAAGCATAATTCCTTATACAAAAAACTCAAACCATAAACAGGAAGGAGATTTGTCAAAGGTTCATTCAATTAATGAATTCGCAGAAGAAACAAGAAATGTAGCGCATGAGTTTCAGCGAATTCTTAGACCGGGAGGGTACTGCGCTGTTTTAATGGGGGATACAAGAAGGCACAAGCATCAGGTTCCAATATCGTTCAGGGTAATGCAGTCTTTCTTGGAGGAAGGTTTTATTCTAAAAGAGAGCATAATAAAGGTACAGCATCACACAAAAACAGCACCACTCTGGAAAAACATGTCAGTAAAATTCAATTTCCTTCTTCTCATGCATGAGCATCTTTTCATTTTCAGAAAATTAGAAAAGGATGAAAAGTTAAGTAAGTTTAAGGAAAGTATGAGATGGTGGTAGTTAAGACATCTGCCATGAAATATGGATTGAAAACAGGATACTTTTTGGTTGAAAAAAATTTTATGCATTGATGCTATATCATTAAAATGTTAAAGTACAGGGAGGAAAAAAATAATTTGTGTTCCGAAAGGAGGAGGGAATAGTGATGAATTCCTCCCTGCATAAAGGTAAATGGCTTATAAGGATTTATATGTTACCATGGATAAAAAAGATGTGGTCTAAAACTTTGTAGTGCCTAAACCTCATGTAATAATTTCTATGTTTTTTAGGCACTATCTCCTTAATGTTTTTATCCATTTTTTATAATCTGGGTCAAGACTCTGAAGATGGGAATCCAATGATAGATTCACCTTCTTTTTGAAAAATCTTACAATACCCAACATATCATGTCTCATCTGCGCATTCTCTAAAACCTGAAAATATTTTTTCTTTTCCCTGTTTTCTATAATAATTGGAGGATATTTGTGTTTCATCAGAACCCAGTTAGATAAAAGCCTGCCAACCCTTCCGTTTCCATCTGCAAATGGATGAATGGACTCAAAGTCTAAATGCGTAGTGGCTGAGAGTGTTATTGGATCAAAATGTTCAGGGTTTTTATTGATTCGTCTAATTAGTTTTTTCATAAGCACAGGCACCTGTTCTTGTTGAGGAGGTACATATGAGGAACCTCTTATCCAGACAGGCACATCCCTGTATTTTCCAACTACCTCAACATCAAACAGACCTCTCATGGTTACTTTGTGCAGGGCAAGAATTGCATTTTTGTTAATTTCCTGTTTTCTTTTCAGAAAATCATAAACCATGTTTACAGCATCTCTATGAGCCTGGGCAGAGGTATAGTCTGTAACCATCTTGTTACCTGATGCTATACCTTCTTGCAGGATTAATGCAGTTTCCTTAAGGTTTAGGGTGCTACCCTCAATCGCAGTAGAATTATATGTCCATATAATAGAGATATCCTCCTTCAGCCTGTTTTCAACCATAGGGTTTCTGCGAAGTAATGATAATCGCTTTTTCTTTAAATTGATTATTTTGTCAAGGGATGTTTCAATCTTTATAGGAAAGACCTTGGATGGTGTTGGGAGTTTGAGTTTGTGTTTTTTTGCATATTTTTCTGCCTCATTACGCATACCTAAATATTCAATCACCTGCTGTGAGATTTTCCCTCCTGTGCGCTTGGATTCTACCAGATAATAGTAGTATTCTCCATTGATGAATTTTGCTCTGATAAAGGCCATAATATAGTGTAGTGCCTAAACAGTATATAATAATTTCTATGTTTTTTAGGCACTACAATCTTACTGATGAGATTTTATTAACTCGACAATCTCAGGGAAATCTATTTTTTTTTTAACTGTTTCAAGGGTTGGAACACCATTTGTGTCCCATCCTTTGCATTTATAAACAGCATCACAGAGTTTTTCATACTGCGATTCACGGTAATTTCTAAGCATTTTCATCTTTTCTTCAGTGGTTTTATTCTCAGGATTAAGGATTTGCTTTTATCCTGTATTTTGTCACAATTTGAACATAGAACAATTAGACTGAAAACAATGCCTGATTAAAGGTTTCCTTTTATCCTGTATTTTGTCACAACCCTGCCGCATCTCTCGCATCTGTCATATCCCCTTAAACCTGAGAGTTTGATGGTGAAGTATCTGTGACCTATTTTCCTGCAAAGTTTTGAGACATTTGTTTCATAATCAGGTTTTTCTTTCATTTTCGCAGCATGAGATATTTTGTTTACATAGAAAACAATTATTTTGCTAATCTTGTTAGGATCAACAGCAAAATGCTTTGCAATCTCATAATAAATTTTTTTCCTGCTCTCAGGATTCATTGTTGCGTCCTTAATCCTTTCCTTTATGTATTCTGTGTTTTTATCATTGAAAAGAACTGCGTTTCTCTCGTCAATGTAAACATACTCAAGTTTTTTCATAACTTTTGATGGGGTTCATCATATAAAAAAGGTTACAAAGGAAAAATAACAATTGTAAGCAATAGACATAGGCAGATTACCTCTGGACAATTTGCCATTCTTTTCTCTTTTCAGTTAGATACTTCTTACTCTTAGAGAAAAATGCGATTTGCCAAAGCAAATCGCTAAGTCAGCTGAAAGCTGACTGTTCTTTTTCTTTTCCGCCAGTCGCTTTTCTTTTTCTTTAGAAAAAGAAAAGGGCTG
>JAUWIS010000003.1 GCA_030605245.1 Methanobacteriota archaeon
CCTCTTTTTTCTCTTCCGTTTTCTTCACCTTTTCCTTCTCTAATTCTTCCTCTATTTCTTCTTTTTCTGCTTTTTCCCCTTTTCTTTCCTCGCCTGCCCTCTCTTCTTTTTCTTTTCCTTCAATCTCTTTTTCTTTTTTCTTCTCCTTTATTTTCCTTTTTCTCTTGATTTTACTTTTACCTATTTTTCTGCTTCTCCAGGGGTCGGATAAATCAAGATGCGTAATAATAACATTTGACGGGTCAATAGGACGTGGGACTTGACTCTTGTCAGCCTTTTCTGCAGTTGCGCCCTCTATACTGATTTTCATTTTCCTGGTATACACAGACGCAACCTTACCAACATGGCCTTTAAGACCGCCTCTGATGATTTTAACAGTATCGCCTTTTTTAACAGGAGCAGACCTCTTGTTATATTTAAGCATTAAATCCTCGGCAAGATGCGACGCAATCATTTTTCTTCTTTTATGAACTGGCGCATTGTATCTCATTTTTCTCTGTTTCCTTGCTTGTATCGACATTTTTTTCACCTACACAATCATTGATGCTATTGATGCAATCCTTGGCCATCTTTCAGCCGCTTCTCTGGCAACAGGCCCTTTGATGTCTGAACCCTTAACCTCACCTTCGGGCGTTGTTATAACAACAGCATTATCCTCAAAAGAAACCATGGTACCATCCGGTCTTCTAAATGGTCTTTTCTGTCTGACAATCACAGCATTCAAAACCTGTCGCCTCATCTCAGGCGTTCCCTTTTTAACAGAAACAACTAGTAAATCACCTATGCCTCCAGATGGGTATCTCCTATGGACGCCATGATATTTAGGAACAGTAACTATCTGAACTATTTTGGCTCCTGTGTTGTCAGCGCATCTCAGCCTAGCACCAACAGGTAACCCTCGCATCATTCTACCAGGTATTCCTTTCATCTTATCACTCCCTTTTTTCAATAACCGTGAACGCAACCGTTTTACTGAGTTTCCTGCATTCCATTATTTTAACCATGTCACCAATTTTAGCATTTATACATGGAGGATTATGCACAGGATATCTGCTTGTTCTTTTTTCATATCTCTCGTATTTAGGAACATATCTAAATCTTTTCTTTTCAACTATCACAGTGTTTTTCATTTTGTCGCTAACAACTCTGCCCTCGATAATCTGCCCACGCACAGAGAGACCACCATGGAATGGGCATTTTGGATCATTACATGCCTTATCAGGTGCCTTAACATTTATTCCTACATTATGTTTTTTGTTTTTCATTTTTTTCACCCTAATTTTTTGATCCTGTCCTCAGGCCTGTGCATCAGCATAGAACCATCAACCTCCATGTTACCGTTTGAGGTTTTTATCCTGAATTTCACATTTTTTGGAACCATTCTTGTTTTTTCATCCTCTATGAAGAACATGTTTTTTGTTTCATCAATGAGCCTTCCTTTTATGCCAACATATTCCCTGCAACTGGCATGGATTACTTCTACATGTTTTCCTATGATCTCTTGCTCAACGATTTTTCTTTTCATCTTATCTCCGCATCAAATCCTATTTCTTCTAACGCCTTTTTCACCTTTTTCATATGGTCACCCTGCAGTTCAATGTTTCCATTTTTTACTGTTCCTCCAGATGCGCATTTCATCTTGAGTTTTTTTGCAAGCTCATTTATGTCCACATCCTTTATTCCTTCCACGATTGTCACCATTTTTTTATATCTTCTTCGCTCGGAGTAGATTCTGATTTTCTGCTGCTCCCTCGCGATTTCCTCGCAGACGCAAAGTTCCTTAGGCAGCCCGCATACAGGACAGATTTCAGCCACTACTTTCTTTCCTCCCTCTGTACTGTTAATATCCTGGCAATGGTTGTTCTCAACACCCTTATTTTACCGGGATCTGGTGGCGCTCCACCCATGGCTGCTACGCCTCTTTCGTGCATGAGTTCTGTTCTCATTTCCTTAAGTTTTTTCCCCCTGTCTTCAGATGTCATTTCCCGTATTTCCTTTGTTTTCATGTTTTGACCTCAGGAATTTTTCCTTTAAGTTTCTTTTTCAACTTCTCAACTGCCCTAATTTCTTTTCTCTTTTCTGCTTCCTCTTTTTTATCTTCCTTCTTCACTGCCTCTTTCTTTTCCTTTTTCTCAACTTCTTTTTTCTTTTCTTCAACCACTAATTTTTTTTCTATCTTTTCTTCTTCTTTTCCTTCTTTTTTCTTTTCTCCTGGAACAATTATCTTGATTTCATCCGGAAGTTTTGCATCCTGCTTCATTGTCTGAATCTTAACACCTATGACACCCATTTTTGTTAACGCCTGCGCATAACCTGTCTCCATCCAGATGTTTGCGGGCTCACCACAGTGTTTGATATGCCCTGCTGTGAACTTTGCAGTCCTATGGCGTTCCCCTGTGAGTTTACCTGCTATTGTTACCTGACACCCTTTTGCACCTGCTCCCATGATTTTTTGAACTGTTGAATGCCCTGCCCTTCTAAACTTCCATCCTCTTTCCAATGCGTCAGCAAGTTTTTTTGCCATGATGTGAACATTAAGGTTAGGGTTTTTAACCTCCTGAACCTCAATCTGAGGGTTATCAAATGTGAATTTTTTCTCAATGGTTTCTGTCAAATTTTTGATTGAACTCCCGCCTCTTCCAATCACCATTCCTGGACGCTCGGCAATTAGTGTTACTCGCGTGCCCATAGGTGTTCTCTGAATCTTGACGCCGCCAAATCCTGCTCTTTTAATCTCTTTTTTAATGTGCTCCTTGAGCAGCACCCTTTTCACATTTTCTGATATAAACTTCCTTTCGCTTGCCATTACTCCTCACTTTCCTTTAATATGACCTCAATGTTTGTTGTATGCTTGTTCTTTGCCGTTGCCCTTCCCTGCGCCCGCGGCATCCGCCCTTCAATTATTTGTCCCCTGTGCGCAGCAGTATGCTCTATAAACATGACATCGGGATCAAGACCCTTGTACTCAGCATTGTGTTCCGCATGCTGGATTGTTTGCAGTATGCCTAAAGCAGCATTTTTTGGATATCTACCTGACATGATTCCTTTCCCTTTCCTGTGCGGAACATCCCTGTTGTATCTTCTGAACCTCACAGGTTTTTTCAATGCTATCACATCCTCAAGGAAAGATTTTGCCTGAGAGCTTTTCATACCTTTTATTTGTTTGCATATCTCCATAGATTTTTTTGGTGAAATATGTAGTTCATGACCAATAGCTCGGGAGGTCTCTTCAGGCTTAACCTTCAATGAGTAATTTATCTTTGACATTTCTTCACCTCAAAGGCATATACTTGCTTGATCTTGTCGCACCAATACCAGGACCTGAGTGCTTACCAAATTTCCTTGTTAATGCAAACTCGCCAAGGTAATGACCAATCATCTCAGATGTGATCTCAACAATCTTGAACTCTTTGCCATTGTGGACGCCAACCTTTCTGCCGACAAGCTCAGGTAGTACGACAATATCTCTTCTGTGTGTCTCAATAACTTTTTTCCCTTTTTTAACCTTCTCCCAGAATTTTTCCTGATTTTCATTCGGCAATCTTTTCAGAGACCTTCTTATCCTGGCAGGGAAAAGAGACATGATTTCATCTTTTGGCATGTTCTTTAACTCCTCAAAACTATGCCCCCTGTAAGAAAACTCTTTTTGCCTACGCGTAATAATCTTCTTTTTCCTTCTTCTCCTTCGCTCAACCATCATTTCACCTTACCGGTTTTCTTTGGAGCAATATGCCCAACCTTTCTTCCGGGAGGCGCTCCACGCGGAAGAGAGGATGTTTTACCGACATGCTGATGACTGCCACCGCCATGAGGATGATCAACAGGATTCATTGCAACACCACTCACTTTCGGGTAAGCCCGCCCCCTGCTTTTCATTGCATGATATTTTTTACCTGCCTTTGCCCATGGTTTCTCTGTTCTCCCACCACCAGATACAATACCTACTGTTGCCCTGCATCTAGGGTTGAATGGTTTGAAACGCCCTGATGGTAATTGTATTACTGTTTTTTCAGCATGGCTTACAACAACACCTGAAGTGCCAGCAGACCTAACAAGTTTTCCGCCATCACCTGGTTTGTTTTCTATGTTAAATACCCTCGTACCCTCAGGTATATCCCCAACCGGTGATACACTCCCGGTTTTCATGTCTCCACCTATTGAGATCATCTGAGTATTTCTTATCCCTTCAGCTGGAAGCATGTATACTTCTTTGCCATTAAAATCCACCCTGACTAACGGAGAAGTATGACCGGGGTCATGAACAAAATCAATTACTGTACCTGAAACTTTATCAAGTGGTGGATACTTTACCTCTGCCTTGTATTTATGGGATGGGGCAGAATATATCCCGCCTCTGCCTTTTCTCCTTGCAATGATTCGCTTGCCCATTTAGAACACCCCTATCCTCATTCCAAGCTCCTCAGCAGAGTAACCTTTTCCAAGTTTCACAATCGCATGTTTTCCATCCGCCTTTATCCGTGTATTCACACTTTTTACTTTTACCTCAAAGGTTTTCTCAACCTCTTTTTTTATTTCATTCTTTTTTGCATTTCTCCTAACAATAAACTCAAGCTTGTTTTCATTCTCCATAAGATTCATTACCTTTTCTGTAACATAGGGATGAAAAATAACATTAAACTCCGCAACATTAGATTTTAACGCAAAATCTCGACTCGAAGTATTTCGGTTGCGGAGTTTACTCAATATTACCAACCTCCTTAAACGCGCTTTCAGAAAAAACCGTTAATCTCCCAGGGTCACCGCCTGGTGCAAGCAGTTCTGCATTTAGTCTTTTTGGTGTTGCTATATCAATACCTAAAAGGTTGTTAACAGATTTTTCAATCATAGTTCTTTTTGAAACAACAATCAGAACACTTTTTGGTGTTTTATATCTTCTAGACCTGCCCTTTCCTTTCCCGGCCCTGATATGACGCCCGTTTTTTGCCCGTATTATATCATCATAAACACCTATTTTCTGAAAAACATCTATAACATCCTTGGTTGTTTTTATATCCTCAAACTCATCCTCAACAACAACGGGAAGAGTGATTTTTTTATCAAAAACATGCCCTCTTTTAACTACAATTTCCCGGTTTGAGAGAGCGGCAATTGCTGATTTTATTGCCTTCCTTTTTTCTTTTTTATTTATTTTTTCGTTCCATTTCCTCTCAGGTTTTGGAGGATGCGCCCTTCTTCCGCCAACAGTGCATGGGGCAAGAGCACCGGTTCTATCCTCAAGGCGTGGAACCCGTGACATGCCCACGCCTTTTCCAACAGAATGTGTAACATGTCTTTTCCCTGACATTTTACTAGGACCATAAGCCTGACGCCTGTTTGCTCTAGATGCATTCACAGCTTTTCTTATAAGGTCTATTCTAAGGGGTTTATTGAACAACTCTGGCAGTTTTACTTTTTTCTTGGCTTTCCCTTCAACAGAGTAAACATTAATTTTATTTTTGTCTGTTTTTTCCTTTTTTGTTGTTTCTGCCATGTTTACACTCCCTGTTTTGATGCTGTGGATATATATGTGACTTCTGGTTTCTCAACCTTAACCCCTTTTAACCTAATAGGGTCTCGCAGTCTCACCATTCTTTTTATAGGACCTGGAACAGAACCATGAATGATAACATAGTTATTTCTCACATTACCATAATGTAAGAACCCGCCTTTTGGCGTGATTTCCTCACCTTTTTCACCAACTTTTAGAATTCTTTTATTAAACTCTGTTCTCTGATGGTATCCTGTCTGACCTGCCTGAGGAACCTCTGACAAAACATAGCTTGGATTCCAAGGACCCTGATTTCCTGCCTGACGCCTGCGTTTACTGTTTTTATGCGTCAGGAGTTTCACACCCCATCTTTTTACTGCACCCTGAAATCCCTTGCCTTTTGTCACGCCTGCAACATCAATCATCTGCCCCTCTTTAGTGAACTGGCTAACCGTAATCTCCTTTCCAAGTACCGAGTTGGCGTATTCTATTCTCTGTTCTATTGTACCACCACCGACCCTGATTTCCATCAACTCAGGTTTTTTCTTTGGTACACCTGAAACAAGTTTTGGTAATGTATAACATAAAACCCTGACATCATCAACATCCTTCTTTTCAAATGATTTTTTTTCCATCTTTTTTGGCATTGATATTCTTTCTCCAAGTTCTTTATCAATATTTTTTGCCCATGTTTCTGTTAATGTTTTTAAACCATAAGATGTGTTCTCATAAAACCTTATTCCGGCAACCTTCATGGGAGGAGTTTCTAGAACTGTTATAGGCATCTGAACCTCCTGTCCTGAGGTTGTGGAGGTTGGTCTGTAATCTCTTACAAATGCATGCGTCATACCTGCCTTGTATCCTGCAAAGCCCTGTAGTCTGGATTCATTCCCTGCTTCAGGCCAGGCACCAAATCTTGGTGTTTCATTATCTGCCCTTTTTCTTGGGGAATAACCCATTGAGCCACGCTTTGGATGATGTCTTTTACCCATATTCTGCCTCCAATATAAGGTTTAAGGTGTGGAGGTTAAGAGATAAGTATTACTTACTTACACCTTAACCATCAACAGTTTTCCAAGGGAAAACTGTGGAGAGTGGGAAAACGAAGTTTTCCTACAAACTTACAACTTACACCTAATCTTTTTTCCCTCACCGTTGCGCCTGTCCTACCCAAAAACATTTTTTTCTTAGATAGAACGATGGGAGTAAACTCAGCAACCGAAGGTTTTTCTGTCAAGATATTACGTTGAAATCCATGTTGCTGAGTTTATAATAACCCAGGACGTATGGTCAGAGTAATGCAGAATGGACATTACGATATATAAATGTTCCGTCTGCCATCTCACCAATCTTTATTATTTATTAAGCATATACTGTTTAATACTAGAGGGGAAAATATGGCTACACCTATAGCAGAGGAACTTGCGAAGAAACAAAAAGAGATATCAGTTGCTGAGTTCTTTGAAAGAAACAAACAAATCCTTGGATTTGACAGTTTAACAAGGGCGATGCTTACATCTGTAAAGGAAGGGGTTGATAATGCTCTTGACGCATGCGAAGAAGCAGATATACTCCCGGATATTCTTGTTGAAATAAAAAAGGTTGAAAAAGCGAGGGATGAATATAATATTATTATAGAGGACAACGGGCCTGGCGTCGTGAAAAAACAGATCCCCCCAATTTTTGGTAAACTATTATATGGCTCAAGATTCCATGCCATACGCCAGTCAAGAGGACAGCAGGGCATTGGCATATCCGCTGTGGTAATGTATGCTCAGTTGACAACAGGGAGACCTACAAGAATTACATCAAAAATCAGTGAGGACAGACCTGCCTATCAGGCAGATTTGGTAATAGATACAAAAAAGAACAAACCCGAGATACTGAGAGAGGAAACTTTTCACTGGGATAAAAAAACCGGAACAAAGATAGAACTCACAGTTCAGGGGAGATATGTCAGGGAGAAGCGACAGTCTGTATACGAATATCTGAGAAGCACAGCTGTTGTTAACCCACATGCAAGGATTGTGTTCATAGAACCAGATGATACAAAAACTGTTTTTGAGAGGGCGACAGATAGGATGCCTAAACCAACTGTTGAAATCAAGCCTCATCCTGAAGGAACAGAACTTGGTACATTACTGAAAATGGGTAAGGCAACGGAAAGTTATAAACTATTATCGTTTTTGGTGAATGAGTTCTCCAGGGTTACACCTGAAAAGGCGCGGGAGATATGTAACAGGGCGGTTGTTGATGAAGACCTAAGGCCGCAGGATATAAACAGGGAACAGGCGAACAGGCTTTTGGATGCGTTCAAACTTGTTAAAATTATGGCACCGCCAACAGATTGCCTATCACCCATAGGTGAAATTCTTGTGAAAAAAGGGCTGAAAAAGGAAATGAAAGCAGATTTTATTGTTACATCAACACGCCCACCATCTGTGCATTCAGGAACACCTTTTCAGGTTGAAGCAGGCATTGTTTATGGTGGTGAACTGCCAAAGGACCAGAACATCCAGATAATGAGGTTTGCAAACAGGGTACCATTACTTTATCAGCAGGGTGGATGCGTGATGACGCATGCTATTGAAAACATGGACTGGAGAAGATACGGGCTTGAGCAGAGAGGTGGCTCTGGAATACCGGTTGGACCTGCTATTGTATCCGTTCATGTTGCCTCAACAAGGATACCATTCACATCAGAGTCAAAAGAAGCGATAGCAGACATACCTGAGATTCAAACCGAAACCCAGCTTGCGATAAGGGAATGCGCGCGTAAAATGCTTTCACATATAAGAAAAAAGTTGAAGCTCGCAAAGATGAAGGAGAAAGAAGAAATTATAAGAAAAGTCCTTCCGTTGATAGCTGAGAAATCAGCAGAAATTCTAAACAAACCTGTACCCCCGATAGAACAGGTTG
Source organism: Methanobacteriota archaeon (assembly GCA_030605245.1). Taxonomy (GTDB): domain Archaea; phylum Thermoplasmatota; class JASEFT01; order JASEFT01; family JAUWIS01; genus JAUWIS01. The sequence goes on from JAUWIS010000003.1 coordinate 8,408, forward strand.
TTGCAAAAATAATGAACTCTATAATAATTGAAGACAGCATCAGCTATGATGAGAAAAAGAAAGTGCATAAAATAAGGATTAATCTTACAAACTACACACCGCATGCCAAAAAATTCAAACTAGGGGCAGTTGTCCCATCTGATGCAAAAATACAGAACATCGAACCAAAACCAGAAAAAATGGATCATGTTATCATCTGGGATATGAAAAGGATCCCGTCAACAGAAAAAAGGGTTCTTGGATTTGAAATTTGTGGTTTGGACAGGGATGATTATGATGAGAATGAATTGTATGTTGATGGTATTGACCCTGAACTTGTTAGCGGTGCAGAGGAATGGGATGCAACGGCTTTTGAAGAAAAAAGTAAAATGACCGAGAAAGGAGAGGAGGAAATAGAATCAGAAAGTGAAACAGAAGAGTCAAAGAGAACAGAAATAAAAGAAGAGACTGAGGAAAAAGCAGGAAGGAAAGAAGAAACCGAAGAAAAGGTGACTGAAGAGAAGATAGAAGTAAAAAATGTAGAGAAGAAGATAGAATTAGAAAGTGAAGATAAAGAGTCAAAGAAAACAGAAATAAAAAGGGAAGAGAAGAAAGAAGAAACAGGTAAAGAACAGTGGGAATTAGAGAAAAAGAAAGATGAGACTAAAAAGGTGGTTAAAGAAAAGAAAGGAGAAAAAACAGAAAAAAAAGAGGTTGAGGAAAAGGAGGAAGAAGAAGTAGAGAAAAAGATAGAATCAGAAAAAGGTGAAGCAAAAGACTCAAAGAAAGCAGAAATAAAAAAAGATATTAAGGAAAAGGCAGGAAAAGAGAGGGAGGAACAATGACAGGGGAAAAGAAAACTGAAAAGGGGAAAGAAACAATCCAGAAACTTGAGAATGTCGCATCAGAGGTTTATGACAGACTTATGGAAACACAGATACCATTTGTTTCTTTACCGGTGCGCACAAAGAAGAACATTGTTTTCTCAGATAGGCACAGTGTATGGAAATATGGGGATACAATGAGTGAGAGAACAGCAAAAACACTTGATGGCGCATACATGCTTCTGCGCACAATGTACACAATTGATTTTATAAGAAAGCAGATAAACACGAAAAAATCCTCAACGCTTAGGGAGATGTACTATATTTCAGAAGGATGGGACCTGGCAAAATTTCATGCCCAGCAGGAATCTGACCGTCTTATTGAGGACATGGAAATAATGACAAAAGGCATGAGGGAGGATTTCAAACTCAGGCCCGAGGAAAACGGTGCATCAATCATAGGAAATATAACAATAGAAGAAGTTGTGAGGACAGGCGCGAAAAGAAAAATTAACTGCAGGGATGACATAGGCGATGCGGGCTACACAATACCATACAATGTGGAAAAGGAAAAAATAAAATTTAAGGACTGGGATGCAGACTTTATCATAGCAATAGAAACAGGTGGTATGTTTGACCGACTGAGTGAAAACGGTTTTGATGAAAAAAGCAGGGCAATCCTTGTTCATCTGAAAGGTCAGCCTGCCAGATGCACGCGCAGGCTAATTAAAAGAATAAGCGAGGAATGCAAACTGCCTGTTGTTGTTTTCACTGATGGCGACCCATGGAGTTACAGGATTTTTGCATCCGTTGCATACGGTGCAATAAAAACCGCACATATATCAGAATATCTTGCAACACCATCCGCATCATTTATAGGTATCCTGCCATCAGATATTGAAAACTATAAACTCCCTACAGATAAACTCACAGACCAGGACATACACGCACTTAAGTCTGAACTCAGCGACCCGAGGTTCAAAGGAAATGCTTACCAGAACACAGCATGGGAGGATGAAATAAAACTCCAGCTTGAAATAGGAAAGAAATCAGAACAGCAGGCGCTTGCCAAATACGGTCTTGATTATGTTACGGATACGTACCTGCCTGAGAAACTGTCGCAGATTGGTCTGATTAAATAATATAAAAAATAATCTTATTTGTTCGGCTCAATAATCACCTTGATAGAGTTTTCTGCTTTAGAAACGAGCTGAAATCCTTTGCCTGCTTCCTCCAGACCAAGCCTGTGGGTTATCATATCCTTAACATTGATTCTTTTTGACCTTATTATTTCTATTGCATCCAAAATGTCTTTTGGGCTTCCGGCATAGGAAGTAGTTAATGTGACTCCATCACGCCAGACATCCCATAACGGCAAAGGAATATCAACCCCTGGTTTTGTTGGCGCAAAAAACAGAATAACCCCGCCTCTGTCAACGGATTCAAATGCCTGCTTGATTGCTGAAACTGCTGAGGCACAGACAATTACCATATCAGCGCCCCTGCCATCATTTGACCCTTTTACCTTATCAGGCATATTCTCTTTAGCATTAATCACGGTGTCAGCACCAAATCTTTTTGCTGCCTTCAACCTGTAATCATTAATATCGGACGCAAATATTTTTGAGGCATCTGAGACCTTAGCCATTTGTATATGAAGAATTCCTGAGATGCCGCTGCCTATGACAAGAACAGACTTACCGGGTTTCATGCCTGCTTTCCTCTGCCCTCTAATTACACATGCCAACGGCTCAATAAAGGTTCCGTCCTCAAAAGACATTTCCTCTGGTAAAGGAAAAACGCCTCTGTCAACATTGATTTCCGGAACCCTGAGATATTCTGAGAACCCGCCAGGGTAAAAGTTTGTTGTTCTCAGTGTATCACAAACAGTATGATTATCGTTCAGGCAATAATGGCAGGTGTTGCATGGTACATGATGTGAAACAAAAACCCTGTCACCTTTCTTATATTTTTTCACATTTTGACCGACCTTTTCAATAATACCTGTTGCCTCATGACCAAGAACTAGTGGCGCCTTCTTCACCCGATACCATTCCATAACATCAGAGCCACAGATGCCGCAGGCCATAACCTTAACAAGCATTTCATTTTCATTTATTTCCGGCATCGGCATCTCCTCAACCCTGACATCATTGTTATTATAATACATTGCTACATGCATAAAACCTTTAACATTTTAAAAGTAAAAGGATTTTTCGGCTGTGAGCAACCATCTCCATAAAGGAACAAAACTATTTTTTTATCTTTTATTCTCTTCTCTGCCTCTATCAAAAGCAGCCTAATAGCATCTTTAGCGAACTCGCTGACGCTTGTGTATCCTAAATTCTTCCTTTTCTATTTTATTTCTTTTCTAAATTGATGGCGGTCTGGATACAGTATTCTATTCCATGAGACCTGTTTGCAAACTTCTTATTCTTGATTTGTTTATCTAACCATCTCAAAAGTTCTTTGTCTAAGGATGCGCTAACCCTAACTTTATTACTCAATCTTATTCCCCAATACAAAATATGCAGTCGTAACATTTAAGTAATATGCACACTTTTATGTAGTTGTAATACTATGTAATAAAAAGGTGAATAAAGATGAAAAATAGGCATATAAAAGTTAGAAGCACATGTGTATGGAAATGCCCACAATGCTCTAGGGAATACTCAATGAAAATATCTCGTTGCGAGTGTGGTTACGAACTACCCAAGCCAGATGATGTATATGAGAGAATCTGTGATAACTGTGGACATAAGGTAAGATATCCAGAGGCTTACAATATAAAGATATGTCCCAATTGTGATGGGGAGTTTGTCCCAGATAGTTTTACTTGTAATGAATGCCCAGATCAAAATACCCAAATTTGCAACAAATGTCCATTAAAAGGAGGATGAGAAAAATGAAAATTTGTCCAAAATGTGGAGCAGAATTGCAGGGGGATATGGAATTCTGCGGAAGATGTGGTATGAAATTGCCAGAAACGGAGCTTGCGAAACCTATGCAATCACCAGAAGCTAAACCTGCGCCTAAACCATCTGCTAAACCGATGTCTAAAAAGCTTATAGCAATTATTGTGATTGCAGTAGCGGCTATTGTTGTAGTCGCCTCAATATCTTATGTAGTAATGAGAGAAGGGGAAAAAGGCACAACACCACCAGTAGACACGACACCACCAACAATTTCTGGGGTGACATCATCATCTATAACCTCTTCTGCTGCAATAATTAGTTGGACAACAAACGAAAAAAGTAGTTCTGTCGTAGAATATAGTACAACAACATTTTATGGTCCAACAGCAACAGGAACAGATGGTGTTACATCACACTCAGTAACCCTGTCTGGTTTGAGTGCAGGGACAACATATCATTATAGGGTGAAATCAACGGACAGCAGTGGCAACACAGGTATGTCTGATGATTACACATTTACCACATTATTATCGACAGAACGAGTATATGTGGGTGGTACTGGTCCTGGAAACTACACTACTATCCAAGCAGGCATAGATGCAGCAAATGCTGGGGACACAGTATTTGTTTATTCCAGAACATATTATGAATGTATCATAATAAATAAGACGATAAACTTGATTGGCGAAAGAATGGATACAACAATTATCGATGCCGGTAATGCTGGCAATGGCATCTCTATCCGCCCATATTACACAATAGGTTACACACGGACTGCTAATCACACACATATTGCTAATTTCACAATAAGAAATGCTAAACAAGCTGATAAGTACTGGGAGGGTATTGAAATCTATTCCTATGATACTATTTCCTATATTACTATTGAAAATTGTAATCTCCACTCTAATACCCATGGCATCTATTTATCCCGCGCCACTCACACAGTAATCAAAAACTGTGAGATATTATCTAATGATGTCGTTGGGATAATAATGGGTAGATCACATTATAATTCCATCCAGAATTGTAATATCTCCTATAACGGCTATGCCGGCACGGTGGGAGGAATATCTCTTTGTGATTCTTCGTACAACGAGATTACCTACTGCGCTCTACGGAGCAATAGTTGGGGAGTTTATATTTCTCAGTCTTATCCTGGTGGCGAGGAATCTAGAGGTAATTCCATTTATCATAATAACTTTATTAATAACGAACACACACCCCAAGCATTCGATTACTACATTAACAACTCGTGGGACAATAGTTATCCTTCCGGTGGGAACTACTGGAGTGACTATACAGGTGTAGACGATAACGCTGATGGCATTGGTGATACGCCTTATAATATTTCTGGTGAAGGTAATCAAGACAGGTATCCGCTGATGTCACCAGTAGAATAATAGGATGTTAAAAACAAAAAGGATAGTATAGTGGCATTGTGGGCTTTAATATATCCCCATTAGCATATGTAGCAAGCGATCTTTTTGAGATTTCTTTGAAACAAGGTTTCATTTTTGAACACAATTTACTACCATTCGAAGTAATTGAATAAGTAGATCTAATTTCACGCAAACTATTATGCCAATGTGTCCCATGATGCGGCGTTATGAAAATGTAAAAGTTCTCTCTCCCCCTCGATTTTAAATCTTTAACTATCTGTTTTATTTCACGATTTTCTATATCTCCTAAAAATAAAAATCTGTTATCTTCAAACAAAGCTAAGCTTAAATGATTTGCTGCTTTTCTAAGAGATTCATTTGCCTTTTTAACAACTTCAGGTAACTTCCTTCTTTCATGTTCTCTATGGTTATATTCATTGTGTTTACTTCTTTCACCTTGTTCTTTGAAATAATCTCTAAAAACACCTTCTTTTCTCACTCGATTATACACTTTCCTTGTTTCTTCATCTTCTTCCATTGCTTTTTCAAAATCCTTTAATGCTTGCCTTATTACAGACAAAGTTTTCTCATCCTCCATCGATAGCGGTGGCCAGAGAACCTCAAAAATCGACCCGTTAACATTTATTTCATCGCCTTTAGAAAGGGGTCTATATCTAAAAGGAACACCATTATTTATTCTTGATACAGTTCTTAAAAAATCACATTCCATAATGCCAGTCTCACTTCCAAAAACTCTGGAATTCATTGCAAATAAGTAACAAACAAACTTTTCTTTCTCTCTAAACTCGGGAATTCTAGGATAATATACTTCTCTCATTCTAAAAGGAAGAGGTCTATGGCGATTGATAGAAGCATAAAGAAGCCCGTTATAATGGTCAATATGAAAGTGTGAAAGAACGAATATGTCAGGAGTAGAAAGGTGATTAAAAATCCTTTCCAGACCATTGAACGCCATACTTCCTTCTTTCCCTCCGCAGTCAATTTGGATCATTTCTCCAGAAATTGTATGAATAGCCATACAAAGTCCATCACCAACATCGGCTACATATATACCTCTCATTTTTACTCCTTCTTATATATCTACATCAACCTTTGCTATTTAGATGTAGTTTTTGATAATCTAACATGGCTTCCTGTTCTTCCACTAATCTCAAACCCTAATTTATTACAAAGAATTCTGACAACCTTGTCTCCGGAAACCTTCCTAAGCTTTGGCACCAACAGCCACCTCGAAGGTTGTCATCAATGTTTTTCTCTCTCCTTTCAAAGGAAACTCCTCTAAATAGAGTTCAGTCGCCTCTTTAAGATTATTTATAGCTTCCTCTATCGTCTTACCCTGACTAAATGTGCCAACCTCAGGGCATTCTGCCACATACATATCTTCTTCCTTATGAAGAATTGACGTAAAAGTTCTCATGTTCATCACATTAATAATAATGTATTCATACTACTTAAACATTGTAGTAAGCAAATACCAAGATACCGGTGTCCGATACTGTCTTCGTTTTTAATAATTTTTGCTCAGTATCTCAAAATATGCTCTTGGATGTGCGCATACCGGGCATTTCTCTGGCGCTTCAATTCCTTCATGGATGTATCCGCAGTTCCTGCATTTCCAGTAGACTTTCCCTTCTTTTTTGAAAACAGTGTCCTCCTCAATGTTTTTTAGTAATTTCCTGTAACGTTCCTCATGTTTTTTTTCCACCAATGCTATGTTTTCAAATATTGCTGCGATTTCCTCAAAACCTTCATCTCGAGCTTCTTTTGCCATCCCGGGATACATTTCAGTCCATTCTTCATTCTCACCGGCTGCAGCATCTTTCAAATTATCCAATGTGCTTCCTATTCCATTCAGTTTCTTGAAATGGAGTTTTGCATGCTCCTTTTCATTTTCAGCAGTCTCAAGAAACATTGCTGCAATTTGCTCATAACCTTCTTTCTTTGCCACTGAAGCAAAATATGTATATTTGTTCCTTGCCTTTGACTCACCCGCGAATGCCTCCATCAAATTTTTTTCTGTTTTCGTCCCTTTTAAATCCTTCATTTTTTTCACCTCCTTATTGTTTTGCTGTCCATAAACCATGAATGCTGCAGTATTCCCTCACCTGAACGATTCTGTCTTTAGTTTCAAATTCTGCCTCTGGCTTATCCCCTGCTTTCAGGAACTTACGCATCACTCCTGTATCGGTTACAACCTCTATCCATTCTATGTAATGCTTCTCCTCCATCGGATGCGGAACAGAGCCTACCTTTACTTTTATCCCCTTCTCTGTCTTTTCAACCACAGGAAGATGCTTCTCTTTACCCTGCTCCTCAGTTTTTCCCTCCAATAATTTCATCGGCTGGCCGCAGCATACAAGCTGCCCTTTTCCCTCATGCAGCACTTCTACAATGTTTCCACAAATCTCGCATTTATACACTTCCAGTTTTTCTGTCATTTTTCTCTTACCTCCTTTTTAGTTTTCTCTAATTGTTCTTCAATCATTCCTAAATGTTCCGCAGTCAGCTTTTCCCGCGCTAATGGGAAAAGTTTTTCATCTTCTTCTTTAGCATGCTTAAGCAGTTCATCAATTATCTGATGTGAGTTTCTGGTAAACTCATCCATGGTTTTTCTATCCTCAGGGTTATATTTTGATGCAATTTCTTTTAGTTTCTCTAATTTTGCAAGTAATACTTCATGTTCTTCTAAAAATTTTGACATCATTTGTTGCTCTTCCACAGTCAGGTTTACGTGTTTTTTAATCACATCTATGAGTATCTCTTCGTCTTCAAAATGTTTCACAACGCATTCTGATAGAAAACTGATTATATCGTCAATCTTTCGCCATGTTTCGAATCGCTCAATGGCAGGGATTAATTTTAGCCACATAGCAACCTTTTCCTTTACAGTTTCATGTGTATAGCAAAGAATACTCATGATATCTTTCATATTTTATCACTTACCTCCACTTTTTCAAACTTGTCTTTACCTGCACCACACACAGGGCAGACCCAGCCATCTGGCAATTCCTCAAACAATGTTTCGGGTTTAATCCCTGAATCAGGATCCCCTTTTTCTGGATCATATACATATCCGCAGACTGTGCATCTGTATTTTTCCATTTTACTAACCTCCTTTTGATTTTCTTCCTTAATATATGTTGGTGCTGTTTTTGGAGCAGTACCCTTTTTTATTTCATGATAATAGGCATAAGTCATCGGCTCATCATCTTTAATGATTTCTGCATCAACCACCCTGCCAATAAAAACGGTATGCGTTCCAGCATCTAAACTATCAGTGACTTCAGCCTCCAAGTAACCTATGATATTTTCCAGGACTACAGGGGCGCCTGTAACACCAGCCTTATAATTCACATCCTTGAATTTATCCACCTCCCTGCCGGATTTGAAACCAAAATGTCCTATGAATTTCATTGGTGTTTCCTTTGACAGGATTGAGACAGTGAAAACCTTGCTTTCCTGAATATATTCATGGGTTAAATTCTGCTTGTTTATGCTCACCGCTACTGTTGGTGGCTCTGATGTGACCTGAAATACCGTGTTTGCAATCTGCCCGTTGATTTTTTCATCCATTTTTGAACTGACCACATACATTCCATAGCTAACTTTATAAAGTGCTTTCTTGTTCATTTTCTTACATCCTTCATTTAAATATCTCCCCTGTTTCTTTGTACCAGAGTACTAAATCCAAATGGCTCATAGGTATTTTAACCTTTTCTGCAAATTCCTCCATTCTTTTCTCTATTTCAAGATATTTTTTTCTTAGTATGGAATTTGGAATTTTCTCTATTATCCCGAATAATTTTAAATTTTTCAGTATGTGCCTGTCAAGGATTGCAAGATTTTCTGCCAGTCCTATGTTTCTCAGGAAATGACTTGCTTCTTTATAACCAATACCCTTTATGTTCTGAGCCATCCAATCCCTTGCATCATAAACATCACTAAATCCACTGATTTGCGGCTTGATATTTATTTTACCTTCAGTCAAAAACTGTTTCCCTGCCTCAACAATATATCCTGCTTTTTTATACTTGAAACGCACACCATCCAATTCTTTGAGAATCTGATTTTTACTTCCTTTCAACAACAGATTTTTATCCGCAAGTTTATTCACGGCAGCCCAGCAGAGTTTCGCCCTAGACTGCGGCGTTAATATACAAAAAACAAGTTCAGCAAAAACATCTTCCTCACTCCCTGTTTTCCAGAGTTGCTTAAATTCTTCTAACCTTGATGTTATCTCATGTTGCACAGAAAGATAAATTTTCTTCATCTCTTTGATACTATCTTCCATCAGGTCTATCTCTCACTCTTCCCAGCTTTCTCAAACACCTCGTAAGCCTCATCAGGCGTTGCCTTCTTATGAACTATTGCCCTTACTGCTTTTATCATTGCAACAGGATTACTTGACTGGAAAATGTTTCTTCCCATGTCAACGCCTGCCGCTCCAGCCTGTATTGCGTTGTATGCAGTTGTCAGCGCGGTTTTTTCATCTGTTTTTTTGCCGCCTGCAATAACAACCGGCACAGGGCAGGTGTCCACAACCTTCTCAAAATCCTCGCAGTAATATGTTTTCACAATTCTTGCTCCTAGTTCTGCTGCCATTCTTGATGCAAGCGCTAAATATTTTGAGTCCTTTTTCATTTCTTTTCCAACCGCTGTCACGGCAAGAACAGGTATCCCATACCTTTCTGCCTCATCAACAACATTTGTTAAACCAAGTAATGTATCACGCTCAAAATCAGCGCCGACCATTATTGAGAATGCAACACCTGAAACATTAAGGCGTATTGCCTCCTCCATGGAAACCGTAATGCCCTCATGCAGCAGTTCCTTGCCAATTATGCTTGTTCCTCCTGAAACCCTTAGAACTATTGGAATGTCTATATCTGCTGGAATATAATTTCGCAATCCGCCCCTTGTTGGCATTAAGGTATCAGCATAGGGTAGCAATGGGACAATTGTCTTCCCTAAATTTTCAAGCCCTGTTGTCGGACCCATAAAGTATCCATGGTCAACAGCAAGCATGACAGTATGCCCGTCCTTTTTTATTATTTTTGAAATTCTGTTTTTCATTCCCCAATCCATGTCATCACCTATTCTTGATAGGTTATAAAACATATTAAGTTTTGCTCAAACCATCATTTAATGATAATATAATTTAACTTATTCGGAAAGTTAAAATCCTCATGATTCAATATCAGATTATGAAAGTGAAAATAAAAAACAAAACAAAAAACATTAGAACAGTATGGATGGAAAAAAATATTATTAAAATGATTGACCAGAGAAAACTGCCTTTTCAACTAAAATTTTTTAATGCAAAAAACTACAATGATGTTGCCTTTGTGATTAAGAACATGGTTGTCAGGGGCGCGCCTTCCATCGGCGCAACTGCTGTTTATGGTATTGCACAGGCAGTTATGCAGAAAAAAAACATTAAAAATGCTGCAAAAATCCTGAGAAAAACAAGACCAACTGCGCATGATTTGTTTTACGCGATTGATTATATGCTTAATGAAATAAGATCAGGTAATGATGCAAAAACTTCTGCTGAAAGATATGTTGAAAAACTTGTGAATGAATGCAAAAAAATTGGCATATATGGTGAGAAACTCATAAAAAACAATTACAAAATTCTTACACATTGCAATGCTGGTGCTCTTGCAACAGTTGATTACGGCACTGCACTCGCACCTATACGTTTTGCTCATTACAATAAAAAGAAGATTTTTGTTTTTGTTGATGAGACGCGTCCAAGACTGCAGGGAATGCTCACCTCCTGGGAACTGCTGAATGAAGGGATAAAACACAGGGTTATTGCTGATAACGCCGCGGGTTATTTCATGAGACAAAAAATGATTGACATGGTCATTGTTGGTGCTGACAGAATAGCAAAAAACGGTGATTTCGCAAACAAAATAGGAACATATGAGAAAGCAATTCTTGCAAAGGAAAACAGTATTCCTTTTTATGTTGCCGCCCCTGTTTCAACATTTGACTTTGGGTTAAAGAACGGTGATGAAATCAGGATTGAGGAAAGGAAGGAGGATGAGGTATTATGCATAAAAGGGAAAAGGGTCGCGCCTGAAAAGGCAAAGGCATTCAATCCTGCTTTTGATATCACACCAAAAAAGAATGTTACCGGTTATATTACTGAGAGAGGGATTATAAGGAGTGGGGAGATAAAAAAACTGAAATCAGTTTAACCTAATTCTTTCAACCTCTAACCTATCAGCAGTTGGGTACTCCTCAACAATAAAACAATTGTATGGCAAATTTTTTGCTATTTTTTCAAGAACCCAGGGGGCGATTTCTATCCTTTTTTTCTCGTTATCAATGTTTATCAGATTTTCTGGGATATTATAATTTTTCATTAACAAATTCATTACTGTTTTCGTTTTTCTGCATTCTATAACACCTTTCAGCAGTGTTCCATCTTTTGTGATTATGTCATATGTTTTCGCAATGTTTTTCGCCCTTCTTTTTATCCTGTTTCTTAACTGCACAGCATCTTTAAATGATGATGAGCAATAATGTAAGGACATATTAACATCAAGCTTTTTCATAACATCTATCGCTGTTTCCTCACTTCCTAACACAGCAGATGAGACATCATTCTTTACTTTGAAACCCATTTTGTTCAAAGCATCATAGTTTGTTTCTGAGAATTCAAGTTCATTGAGATTCAGAAAATCTGCACCGAGATTGTCAATATGTTTTGCTAATTCCATTATTTTATTTTCATTGTATGGAAAGTATGACTTTCCATACACTTGACAAATCTGCGAAGCAGATTTGGAGAGAGCAGGATGCAATCCTGCGAATCGAAAACTTTTCTTTGATTTCCTTGAAAAAGTTTTCTCGTATCCTGGTATTGCGGGTATTTCAACACCGACATCCATTTTTGTGTTTAATGATTCTTTTATCAGTTTTTCGCATCTGGTGTTTTTCATTTTGTCCCAGGAATAAACGGATGGATGAAACCGGATTTCATCCAGACCAGCATCATCCAATTTATTTATCCATTTTTTATCAAAACCTCCACCGGTGTACAAATGAATATGATGGCTACTTCCAAAATTTTCCTTTAACAATTTGATGTAATGCAATGTTTTTTCCGGGACAAACATCGGGTCTCCACCTGTGATTCCTGTGCCAAGCGAATCAATAAGTGTTGCCTCTTCAATTACATCAGAATCATGACTCACCTTTTTCTCATCAGCAAAAACAACATCCTTTCCTCTTTTCTTTTTTGATAATGGGCAGTAAAAGCATCTTCTTGAACACAAACCAGTAACCAATAAAACAAGTTTTGCTCCTTTGGCACAGTATTTGCATCCTTTAGGGAGTGCCCCGATCAGTCTGGAGGATTTTTGCAAGGATTTTATCATAACCCATAATATTTGTGCACTTATATAAAATTGTCATTGCACGGGCAATGTTGTTAATTTTCTTCCAGATACTTCTTCACCATTTTTATTGCGCAGAGACTGCCGCACATTGAGCAGGTGTCCTCAAAAGATGGTTTTCTTTTCTCCCTGATCATTCTTGCTTTTTCAGGATCAAGACAGTGCTTGAATTGTTCATCCCAGTTCAGATTTCTTCTTGCATTTGCCATAGACAAATCCATGTCAAGGTTTTTTCCACGCGCAATATCTGCGGAATGCGCTGCTATTTTTGATGCGATAACACCATCCCTGACATCATCCACTGTTGGAAGAGAAAGATGCTCTGTTGGTGTAACATAGCATAGAAAGTCTGCACCATAGTATGCTGCGAGTGCGCCGCCTATTGCGCCAACAATATGGTCATATCCAGGTGCAATGTCTGTAACAAGAGGTCCCAAGACATAAAATGGTGCGTTTCTGCATATTGTTTTTTCCATTCTAACATTTGCCTCTATCTGATTCAATGGTATATGCCCGGGTCCTTCAACCATTACCTGCGCCCCTTTTTTTCTTGCCCGCTCAACAAGCTCACCCAGTATTATCAGTTCCTGCATCTGAGGTTTATCAGATGCATCCGCAATGCATCCTGGCCTCAGGCCGTCACCAAGACTCAATGTGAAAGAATATTCATTGGCGAGTTCAAGCAGGTAATCATAGTTTTTGTACAACGGGTTTTCTTTCTGGTTGTGAATTATCCACGCAACAAGAAAAGCACCTCCCCTGCTTACAACACCTGTTATCCTTTTCTGTTTTTTTAGTTTTTCAACACTTTCCTTTGTAACACCGCAGTGAACGGTCATGAAATCAACACCGTCCTTTGCATGTTTTTCAATGGAATTGAAAATATCATCCTCAGACATGTCAACAACTGCGCCTTTTTTTGTGTACTCCATCCCTGCCTGATAGATCGGTACTGTGCCAACCGGTACAGATACTGTTTTCAAAATTTTTCTTCTGATATCATCAATATTTCCACCTATGCTTAAATCCATTAATGCATCAGTCTTGTATTTCACTGCTGTTTTTGCTTTTTCAATTTCTTCATCAATGTTTGCATAATCTGGTGATGCGCCAATGTTTGCGTTGATCTTCACACCTAATTTTTCACCTATCCCAAGAGGTTTTGGTGAATGCTTGGGATTAAAAGGGATTACAACCCTGCCATCGAGAAATAGTTTTTTCAGTTTTGCTGAATCAATCTTTTCATTTTTTGCAACCTGTTTTATTTCCTCCTGAAGTTTTGATGCCAACTGTTCCAGTGTCATAATTGTTAAATGAATTAATGGATAATAAAGATGATGGATTTGTTTTAGTAGTTGGTAGCTAACAGTCAGGGTTAGGAATCCCTAACTACTTTATCTCTATTCTTTTTCCTTTTTTCTCTTCTTTCTTTTTTTCAACCTTTTTCATTACTATATCCAGGATACCGTTTTTGTATGTCGCGGCTGTTGAATCAGGAATGACCTTGCATGGCATTGCAACATCCTTGTGATATTTTCTTTTTGGTGTATCAACATCTATTGTCAGTATATCCTCGGTTGCGCTGATGTCAATATCGTTTTTTTCAACACC
>JAUWIS010000012.1 GCA_030605245.1 Methanobacteriota archaeon
AGTTCAAAAGATGAAAAATTCAAAAATTATCATAACAAGAATTATTCTTCTCGGATTAATATCATTGGCAGTGTCAATCGGCTCATCCGCAGAAAACGTAAAAACCGCAACCTTTGACTGGCCTATGTTCAGACATGATTTATCTCATACGGGTTATTCTGATTCATCCGCGCCTGATACAAATGATCTTATGTGGACTTATAAAATTGGGGAGAGTGGCTCTGAGGCTGAAGCAGGGAGCAAGATAGGTTCCTCTGCTGCTGTAGTATCTGGTAGGGTGTTTGTAGGATGCTATGATGGAAGGCTTTACTGTTTTGATGAAAATACTGGGAATCTTATATGGAAAAGCGGTAAAACAGGTGATCAAATATTTTCATCACCTGCTGTTGCGGATGGCAGGGTATTTGTAGGGTCTCATGATAATAATCTTTACTGTTTTGATGAAAATACAGGCAAAGAGATATGGAGCTACGACACTAACAGTGCTGTTGCTTCTTCTCCATCTGTTGCAGATGGTAAGGTATTTTTTCATTCTGCTGATCATCATATGTACTGTGTTAGTGTTGATGGTAACCTAATATGGAAAACTAAATGTGGTTCTTGGTTGGATGGAATGAATAGTGGGAGGTCATCTCCTGCAATAGCAGATGGAAAAGTGTATGTAGGCTCTTATGATGATAACATTTATTGTTTTGATGAAGATGATGGTAATGTGCTGTGGACATACAATACTGACGGAGACATTTACTCATCCCCCACCGTTTTACATGACAACATTTTTTTAGGCTCGCGTAATGGTGTATATTGCATTGATAAGGATGATGGCGATTTGATATGGTACTATAAAATAGATGATGGTGTACTTTCATCACCAGCTGTTGCATATGGGAAAGTGTTTGTTGGCTCTGAGGATTATAATATTTATTGCCTCGATGAACACAGTGGTGGTTTAATATGGAAATATGCTACAGGGGATTATGTAGATTCTTCGCCGGCAGTAGCAGAGGGTAAGATATATGTGGGGTCTCGGGATAATAAAATCTATTGTTTAGATGAAAGTGATGGTAGTTTAATATGGAGTTATACTACAGGTGATACTATCTGGTCATCCCCTGCTATTGCAAGGGGAAAAATGATAATAGGCTCCTATGATGCAAAATTATACTGTTTCGGCTCACCACCAACCAAGGTAACACTCCAAGAACCCGCAGATATAACAACAAACTCTGTCTCATTATCATGGACTGAGAACCAGGATGATGATTTCGCAAGATATGAGATACATCAATCAACAATTTCAGGTTTCATCCCAAATGAAACCACTATAATCAAAATTGTAACGAGTCAGTCTACAACCTCCTACACTGTAACAAATCTTTCATCGTCCACAACCTATTATCTCACAATTAGGGTCGTAAACATAAAAGGAATATGCAAGGATTCCGATGAAATCATGATAAAGACATTAAATGCGCTACCAATCATTAATATTCTAAATCCATCCAACAATGAGATAGTCTCTGGTACAATAACTATTTCAGGTAATGCCTCGGATGATGTAGGTGTTCAACTTGTTCAAATAAAAATAGATAACAACAGTTGGGAGGATTTATCTGGTAAAGAAAACTGGGAATACAAAATAGATACAAATACTCTAAGCAATGGGGAACATACAATCTATGTCAGGGCATACGATGGGGGATACTATGATGAAAAATCAATCACTGTTATTGTGAAGAATGAAGTTCAGAACAAGATTTTCACATTTGGAATTGTTATTTTTTCAATTATAGTTATATTGGTGATTGTTATTATTTGTGTGTTGTTCTTACGAAAAAGAAAGAAGAAGATGCCGTTTGAGAAAACAGCAGAACAACCATATAAAATTAAGATGGTTGGTGAAAAACCTGCATCAATAACTGCTCAATGCCCAAACTGCGGGAACATCATGAAGATAACATCAATAAAAAGACCGCTGAAAGTTAAATGTCCTAAATGCGGCGCAGGAAGTATCCTGAGATAATTTTATTTTAGATGTTCTAAATGTGAGGTAAGAAGTATCATAGGATAATTTTATTTCAGGTGTCCTAAATGCGGAACAATCGGTATCCTAAGATGATTCAAAAATAATCATTCCTGTTTTCAGTTTTTTAATTTCCTTATCGGTTAGTTTTCTTTTTTTTGCTTTCTTTCCTATAATTGCAGAGTTCCCAAGAGGGTCGTCAATAATCAGTGTTGCTTTTTCTTTCCCATTTCTTATTTTTTCAATTTCTTCCAAAATTTCTTTTTTCTTTTTTTTATTTTTTGTTTCCATATCCTCTGTCACATTTTTGATTCGCTCAAGAATTCCCTCTATGTTTGATACAAACCCTTCGGATACCGGTCCTGGTTCAACAGACGCGCCAATCTCAGGTATAGATATTGTTCCTGAGGATGAGCGTACAACCCTAATCCTCATGTCAGACTTTGAATTTATTACATACTCGTATCTTGTAGGCTCGTTTATTGATGAAATCATTGTATCAGAATGCCTATAGCCACATTTTTTGCAGTATATTGTTGTTTGAATGATTTCACCAAAATAGGGAACATCCAAAGTTGTGGTATTATAATAAATCGGCCTGACAGAGCAGACAGGGCATTTTGAATCTATCTTCAAAGAAAACACCAATTATTTAGTATGTTCCTCTTACCTTTTCCCGCTCAACCTTTACACCATTTGGTGTGACAACAAGCAGGTTTTTACCTATACCTGCGATATCCCCATTAATATCTGCTGTCATCTGTTTTAACTCTGTTGTTATCCTTCTCAGTGTAAAATCATCACCTGCGATAGGTGAAAAATCAAGAAGGAGTATATTTCCATTGTATACAGGTGTTGTTAGATTTGATAAATCTTCATACCTGTAGATCTCTGCAACTTTTACATTCATCTTCGCTTTCTCACCAGTTTCCTCTGCTTCCTGTTCCCATTCCGTCAGATCGATAAACTTGCCCGTTTCTTCCGAAACCTTTTTCTGCCCCAGAATTTTATCAAAGAATCCCATCATTATCACTCTCAACACAGTATTGTTGTTTTTGGATATAAACCTTTTTATATACTAAAAACATTACCACACTATAATTTGGTGAAAGATATGGCAAGAGGATTATATGCTGCGGGAAAACTAAAGAAAAACAGGCATAACCTGAGATGGAATGACAGATACTACAAGAAAAGAATACTTCATCTTAAAGAGAAATCTGATCCGTTGGAAGGGGCAAATCAGGCAAGAGGCATAGTTCTTGAAAAGGTTGGAATTGAAGCGAAACAGCCAAATTCTGCAATAAGAAAATGTGTTAAGGTGCAGTTGATAAAAAATGGCAGGCAAATCACTGCATTTGCCGTTGGAAACAATGCAATCAGTTTTATTGATGAGCATGATGAAGTCCTCGTGGAAGGTATTGGTGGTAGAATGGGCAGAAGTTATGGTGACATCCCTGGTGTCAGATTCAAGGTTATAAAGGTGAATAATGTTTCTTTGAATGAGATGGTGCGTGGACGGAAGGAGAAACCTGTGAGGTGATCTAATGCAAAAACTCTTTGATAAATATGATTTAACAGAAGTTAATGTTAAAGACAAAGGACTTGGAAGATACATAAACCTTAACCCGATATCAATACCGCATGTTGGTGCAAAATATGCCAACAGACAATTTGGAAAATCAAAGGTAAGTATTGTTGAACACCTTATTAATGGAATGATGAGAACAGAGCATGCGACAGGTGAGAAAGCAAAAACATATAACATAGTAAAAAAAGCTTTTAATATTCTTGAGGAAAAAACAAAAAAGAATCCTGTTCAGATTTTTGTTGACGCATTGCAAAATGCTTCACCAAAGGAAGAAATCACGAGGTTGCAGTACGGCGGGATATCTGTGCCAAAGGCAGTTGATATTGCACCATTAAGAAGACTTGATATCGCATTAAGAAACATCTGTGTAGGAACCATTAAAAGCTCGCATAAAAACAAGAGAAGGATCCAGAACTGTTTGGCTGATGAAATCATAAAGGCGTCAAGGGGTGATTCTAATGCTTTTTCCATGTCCAAAAAGGATGAGATTGAGCGAGTAGCAGCCTCCGCAAGATAGGGTGATGTTATGGGTAGAAAAGAGGAACTTGCAAAAAAGGTTCAGATATTAATGCATGATTTGAAGCATATAAGAAACATTGGTACAGCAGCACACATTGACCATGGGAAAACAACACTCAGCG
Organism: Methanobacteriota archaeon; assembly: GCA_030605245.1. GTDB lineage: Archaea > Thermoplasmatota > JASEFT01 > JASEFT01 > JAUWIS01 > JAUWIS01. Next base: position 4,256 of record JAUWIS010000012.1, read on the forward strand.
ATAACCTTCTTGCAGGTGCAGGAATGATCTCTGAAACACTTGCAGGCACACAATTGTTTCTTGATTATGATGAACAGGAGCAGGCGAGGGGTATAACAATCAATTCGGCAAATGCATCAATGATACACAAGTACGGTGAGGAGGAATATCTGATAAATCTTATTGACACACCAGGGCATGTGGATTTCGGTGGTGACGTAACAAGAGCTATGAGAGCGTTGGATGGTGTTATAATTGTTGTCTGCGCTGTTGAGGGTGTTATGCCCCAGACAGAAACAGTTATCAGGCAGGCGATGAAAGAAAAGGTCAGGCCTGTTTTGTTCATAAACAAGGTTGACAGATTAATAAATGAACTTAAGGTGACCTCTGAGCAGATGCAGGAGAGGTTTGTTAAAATCATAAAAGAGGTAAACGCGCTTATTAAAAGATACGCCCCTGATGAGTTTAAAAAAGAATGGCTTGTAAAAGTAGATGACGGAACCGTCATGTTTGGTTCAGCATACAAAAAATGGGGGATATCTATTCCATACATGAAAAAAACAGGGATTACATTCAAAGACATATACGATTATTCTGTGAAAGGTAAGCAGAACGATCTTTCTAAAAAAGCAGTATTGCATGAGGTTGTACTTGACACTACTGTTAAACATATGCCCGACCCAACTGTTGCTCAGAAATACAGGATTCCTCAGATATGGAAAGGAAACCCTGACTCTGATGTTGGAAAAGCCATGATAAAGTGCGACAATAATGGTCCTCTTGCAGTGATGATCACAAAAATTATTATGGATCCTCATGCCGGTGAAGTCGCTATCGGTAGAATCTACTCAGGAAAGGTAAGAAGAGGGAATGAGGTAAGAATTGTCGGGATGCCAAACCTATACCATGTTCAGCAGGTTGCTATTTCCGTTGGTGCTGACAGGATTCCTGTTGAGGAACTGGATGCGGGAAACATTGTCGCATTATCAGGTGTCAGGGATGCTGCCGCAGGTGTGACAATAACAAGCACGGATATGGATGCTTTTGAAGAAATTGTGCATTATTCTGAGCCTGTTGTAACCGTTGCAATAGAGGCAAAACATATGAAGGACCTGCCTAAACTTGTTGAGGTTCTCAGAACACTTGCAAAAGCGGATCCATCATTGCAGGTTGAAATCAATCAGGAAACGGGGGAGCATCTTCTATCAGGAATGGGCGAACTTCATCTTGATATCACACAGTACAGGATTATCCATGAGCACAATGTTGATATCCAGGCATCACCACCAATTGTTGTTTACAGGGAATGCGTTCTCGGGAAAGGTGGTCCTTTCGAAGGTAAATCACCGAACAAGCATAACAAATTCTACATAGAGGTTGAATCGCTTCCAAAAAATATTGTTGAAGCGATACACTCAGGTGAGATTCAAACATCCGGAAAGATAAAGGATTCCAAGGTATTAGCAAAGAAACTTCAGGAACTCGGTATGAGTAAGTTTGAATCAAAAAGTGTTGCAGCATTCCATGATACAAACATGTTTGTTGATGCTACAAAAGGAATCCAATATTTGCATGAAACAATGGAATTATGTATTGAAGCATTCCATGAAGCAATGAAGAAAGGCCCTCTTGCTGATGAGCGTTGCATGGGAATGAAGGTGCGTCTTGTTGATGCAAAACTTCATGAGGATGCCATTCACAGGGGACCTGCACAGGTCATACCCGCAGTGAGGACTGCAATCTATGGTGCGATGTGCCAGGCAAAAAGAATAATGCTTGAACCAAAGCAGAAGGTTTTCATAAATGTTCCCCAGGAAATGATGGGTGATGTGACAAGAGAAATGCAGCAGAGAAGAGCGAGCATAGATGACATGAAACAGGAAGAAGATATAACAACCATTGTATCAAAAGCCCCTGTTGCAGAGATGTTCGGTTTTGCATCTGCGATACGCTCTGCCACAGCAGGGAAGGCGCTCTGGAGTACCGAGCATGCAGGTTTTGAGAAACTGCCATTTGAACTGCAGAACAAAGTTGTCAAAAAAATCAGGGAGCGTAAAGGATTAAAACCTGAGCCTTATGATGAAGCGTACTATGCAAGCTGATAAACAACAAACAATTTTTCTTCTTTTACACATATCTTATGGTTGGATGGTTTTCTGATAAAGATCTGAATGGGATGGAAACCTTGACAATCAATAGAGAAAAAAATGAAGGATGAAGTTATTAAAATAGTTAAAAACAAGATTTAAATAAAATGTATGCGTTGTGTTAAATATGCTATCTAATCGGAAGAAAATAGAGAAGAGAAGTTTTATGGGAAAGGTTATAATTGGATGGTTTTTCGTTGTAATTATAACACTCATCCTTTTATCATTCTATTCAAATTATACCCATCTAGAAGAGCCGAAAAAAGAAAGGGTTACTGCAGAATATGGTGTGTCTTTTCTACATTTAACAAACAAGAATTAAAGTGTTTGGGACGTACATCAAAACAAGATTCAATCTAGTAATATGTTTGTTACTCCCAAAGGTATCTTTGTAATTAACATTACATACACATTTAACGATTTAGTGTACATATATGATATATATGTAGCAAAGAATGTTACTACAGAGTTTAAAATAGATTTGATTAATGAGACCAATGAGACAAGAGAATATATAATGGCAAATAAAAATAATTCTGTGATTGCTGTTAAGGGAATAAGTACACAATATCAGAGTTACATTGGTGGTTTCTCAGAGATTACACCTACGCCTAGAGACATAATTTATGGAAATCAAACTATTGTTGTACATTCTACTTCACCCATTACTCCAAATATAGAGTTTCCAAGTTGTTTCGCCATCTTTTTTAATGATACAGGTTGGCAAACAGTAATACTGGATATGGATTTAGGTATTAACTCAATATTGGTGAATGAGGATGAGATACAACAAGCGGAGCGAAATTATCTAAACAGCAAAGAAAAATTTGAAAAAGATAAGACCGATAATTATCAATTAATCGCTGTTTGCATACCTCTGGCTATGTTTGCACCTGTTTGCTCTAAATTTTGGGATGATTATTATGAACTAAAGTATTCATTTAATCCTAAAACAAGAAGTTTTGCACATGGTTTTACCTCTGAAAAACAAAAATTAAGCAAAAAAGTCTGTATAGCCAAGATACTATTAGTAGCCTTCATTTTACTATCCCTATATGTTGCTATTTTCTTTATCTCTGAGATATTACAATCCATATCTCAGATTAGCATAATAATAGTAATCGCCTCAATTCTTGGATTATTTTGGGCGTTGTTCCCAACATAATTTATGGTGTTGGAGAAAGAATTACTTAAAAATTAAATATTAAAATATCAGCACTAGCGAGAGAAAAGGATGACCATACAGCAAAAATCATTTAACAAACTTTATATTAACACATTCAATACATTAATAAGATGAATAGAGCAATGTTTGGTAAAAGAATAATGCAAATACTGGTTATTCTGTTGGTTGGTTTAATGATAAGCGGGATGTTTCCCTCAGTGATATCCGCAGAAGCGATTCCAAAGATAGACACTAATACTCAGGATAACATAGATAATTTTCAGAATCATCAAAAAAAATTTACATTAGATGGAAACAGCAACAAAACTGAGGATAAATATAGAATAGAATCTTTATATCAGGGAAACCAAGAAAAAAAATTTGGAATAACAGAAGCATCCACACATACGATGTCAAAAATAGAAGACAATAATCAATATGTATCGCACCTAGCCACAGAAGAAGAAATAGAAACCATGAAAGCACGCATCGGAGTCCGTGATCCAAACAAGAACTATAATGTAATAGTAGATGGGCATGGAACAGGGGTTGCACCCCCAACTGAGGAGGAGTGGAATGCAATGATAGGATCAAGAATTGTTGATTCCGTGTCAACCTCAAGGACACTTCCTACTTCTGTTGACCATTCTCAGGACCCATGTTTCCCAAAGGTTGGTAATCAAGGCCAGCAAGGCTCTTGTACCGCTTGGGCCACCACATATTACATGAATGGTTATCTACAGGCAAAAGATAACGACTGGACAGATGCCTCAGCAGGAAACACAGATCATCTAATGAGCCCAGCATGGACATACAACAAAGTCAATGGAGGAACGAATTCTGGAACTTCTTTCTATTCTAATTATTTAGTTATTAACGAAGTTGGTTGTGCTACATGGTCTACAAAGCCGTATTCCGATTCTGATTATACTTCTTGGGGATCAGAAGATGCGTGGAGAAGCGCCCCTAAATACCGGTGTAATGACTGGGAATGGACTGATGCTTCAAACACGGAAGTCATTAAAACTTGGCTTAATGATGGATATGTGCTGTTTATGGCGCTTGATGCCGATGCATATATTAGTGGTTTAGGCGACGGAGATGATACTATTACTTCGGCGGAATACACCCCAGGTAGTCCAAACCATGCTAATACTATTGTAGGATATGATGATAGCAAAACTCAGGGTGGAGAAATGGGGGCATTCAAAATCGTAAATTCATGGGGATCTGATTGGGGGAATGGGGGGTACTATGGTGATTGGGACGGTAATGGCTACTATTGGATGACGTATGATGCTGTCGCAGAACTCACTTATTCTGTTCGTAAAATGGATGACAAAATAGATTACATCCCCTCCTTGCTTGGTGTTTGGAACCTTAACCCGCAGGGTGCTAGAGATGCCCCTGTAGAATTGGGAGTTGGTCCATACGGAAGCCCGGAGGAGACGAGAGCACCTGACTGGGATGGTGGTAGCTATGATTTTCCCCCCTTTATGTGTCTTGATATAACTGAGTTTGAGGATAACTGTGAGGTAGGAACCAACAATTTCTATTTGGAGATAGGCTCAGGATCCAGTTCAGGCACTATTACTTCCTTCAAAGTTGAACATTACATAGGTGAGTATGTTCCGGGTAGTCCAAGCCAAATCTCAGATGAGTCACCGGACACACCAAAAAACACCCCATGTTATGTAACTGTATTTGCAAGATTTCACAGTTGCATTTCTATCAATAGCAACTCTGAATTTATATCTGCTAATGGTGTGACTTCAGGTAATGGTACAGAAAGCAATCCATATATTATTGAAAACTGGGATATAATCGCAAACAATGGGTACGGTATAGATATAAGAAACACAGACGCGTATTTTATTATAAGAAACTGCACAATTCATGATGGCTATGACCCAGATAATGATATCTACAATGATGGTATCTACCTCTACTCTGTAGTTAATGGTAAAATAGATAATGTTAGTTCATATAACAACTGCCACGGTATCTATCTCAACTTTTATTCAAATGGTAATCAAATAATAAACTGTGACATTTACAACAATTATTACAATGGTGTTGAGATATGGTTTTCCTCAAACAACAACATTAGTACATGCTCAATTTATGACAATACTTACGGCATTAAACTCCGCAAATCTTCACCCAACAACATCACCAACTGCACATTTACGAATGACGGGATAATTATAGAGGATTCTCTGCTGAGTTATTATATTCAGAATATTGATAACACAAATACTGTAAACGGAAAGCCATTATATTACTTTTTAAACCAAAGTAACCTACTCATTGATAGTTGGGAGATTGGACAATTAATACTCATAAATTGTTCAGATTCAACCGTAAATAATGTCGATGTCTCAAATACTGATGTTGGCATAGAATTGGCATACACAACAAACATCACAATAACAAACAGTGCAGTCTATAACAACGCTGGTGGTATCGAACTCGATTATTCCTCAAACAACAATGTCAGTAAATGCTCACTTTATGACAATTCTCTCGGCATCGCATTTTCCTATTCTTCAGACAATAACATCAGTGAGACTTCGGTTTATAATAATTCTTATAAAGGTATCTCCTCATACTTTTCTTCAAATACAATCAATGCGTGCAATGTGTATAACAATTTTGATTATGGTATCCATCTCTACAATTCCTCAGACAACCAAATAATATATTGTAATATCAGGGACAATTTAAATTATGGCATTTACATATATTACTCTCCATCCTATCCATCTAACCACAATGTGTTCCATCACAATAATTTCATAAATAACGGTCAGAATGCTTACGACCAGCATACAAACTTCTGGGATAATAGCATAGACGAAGGGAATTATTGGAGTGACTATTATGGAACTGACGCAGACGATGGTTGGATCGGAAACATCGCCTACAATATTTCTGGTGATGGCAATCAAGACAATTATCCACTCATGTATCCTTATCCTATTGGAAACCCAAACAAACTCAAAGCATATTTCTCTATTCAGAGCGCAATAAATGATGCAAACACTGGAGACACAATTTATGTTTATGATGGAATATATTATGAAAACATTATAGTTGATAAGACTATTAGTTTGGTCGGCAGGAATAGGAATATAACAATTATTGATGGTAGCGGCTTTTCCGACGTCATTTATATCTCTGCACACCTAGTAAACGTGGATGGGTTTGGAGTGAGGAATAGTGGCAATGAGTGGCATGATGCAGGAATAAAACTCATATCGTCAAACGATATCATAACAAACTGCACGGTATATAGCAGTGATTACGGTATCTTCTTTGACTCCTCCTCAAACAACACCATCACAAACTGTATCTGCTACAGCAATTGGGTTAGCATCAATTTTGCCTCCTCTTCAAACTGCAATGAGGTATCAGACTGTACCATCTACAACAACAGTTATGGCATCTGGCTTGACTATTCCTCTGGCAACAATATTACAAACTGCAATCTATATAATAATAATGATGATATTCACCTTTGGTCTTCCTCAAATAACACAATATCAAGATGCACTGTTTACAACAGTGGTTATAGCATCGGATTGTATTCCTCCTCAAATAACATCATCACAAACAGCGTTTTTTATAACAATTCTTATGGAATCCAGTTATCTTCTTCCTCAAACAACCAAATATTAAACTGCTCCTGCTACAACAATTATTGCGCCGTTCACTTATATGAATCCTCAAGCAACATAATCACCAACTGCACTATTTACAACAATACTCATTATGGTATCCTTCTTTGGAGTGCCCCAAACAACCTTATCACATCTAATACTTTTATAAATAACGGCGTATTTATTAGGGGTAATAGTTTGGAAGACTATATACAGAATGTCGATGATACAAATATGGTAAATGGTAAGTTGTTACATTACTTCTCAAACCAGGAAGGGGTTACTATAAATGGTGGAGATGTCGGTCAGTTGATACTTGTGAACTGTACAGGTTTTATTGTAAAGAACATAAACATCTCATATACAGAGGTTGGTGTTGAGTTGGTTTTTTCCACAAACAACTTGATTACGAGATACTCTGCCTACAATAATTCTTATGGTATCTTCCTCAGGTCTTCTTCAAATAACCAGATAACAAATGGTAGCCTTTACAACAATGCTTACGGCATCTATCTCCACTCTTCTTCAAACAACAATCAACTTTGTTATAACAATTTTATAGATAACACTTGCCAAGCATATGATGATGGTACTAACGATTGGGATAATGGCTACCCAAGTGGTGGGAATTATTGGGACGACTATACCGGCAATGACTCAAACGACGATGGAATTGGTGATACCGCATATAATATCACTGGTGGGAGTAATCAAGACCGTTACCCGTTGATGTTTCCGGTAGGGGTAAACAGACCGCCAATTATACAATCATATAATCCTACATTTGATCCAACAATCCTTGAAACAGAATCTATAACATTTAACATCAC
>JAUWIS010000138.1 GCA_030605245.1 Methanobacteriota archaeon
CATAGCACCGATTTTTTCCGCAACCTCTTTCGCCATTTCCGGTGTTTTTATGTCCGGTGCTGTTGCAACCTCAATTAATGGTATGCCAAGCCTGTCAAGTCTGTAAACAACAAAATCTTTTTCCGCTTTTATTTTCCTTGCTGCATCCTCCTCAAGACAAACTGTCTGAATTTTTATGTTATCTACTTTCCCATTAATAGATATGAGCGCAGTTCTCTGAAAACCGGAAATGTTTGAGCCATCAATCACAACCTTTCTCATAAAATATATTTCATCAACAGTTTTTGCATTAATCATTTTTGAAAACATCAACACTACGTCTATTGCGTTCCTGTTTGGTTTATGCGGCGGCTCCTCATCTGTTTCAACAAGGCAATTATTTTCTGTTACCTGATATTTAAATTTGAGTTTTTTTCGCGCTTCTTCAATTGCTGCTCTGTCAACATCACCAAGTTCTGATTGCACTGGTCTGAGTTTTCGGATAATCTCCTTATCATATCCATCCACCAGCTCTGATGGACATTCACAGAACAGTTTGCTTGTGTCAATCTGCTGATGGATTTCAAGCCCTATTTTCAGCCCTATTTTATAGTAATCCATGTTTGCACCTAATCAACCATTGTCCTAGGACTTATTTCCCCAACCATGTTTTCTGTCATCATCTTTCTGATTTCTTCCATTTTCGTTGTCTGACCAAGCACATACATGAGTTTCACCCATGCTGTCTCAGGCAGCATGTCCTCAACAGGTATTACACCGGCGCTTAGCAGGTCTCTTCCTGTTGAGTAAACATTCATGTTCACCCTGCCGTTAAGGCACTGGGAAGTCATAACAATCGGGATTTTTGCGTTCCTGATAATTTCAATTAAATCAGAGGAAACATGCCCAAGCCCGGTGCCAGCGATCACTACGCCTTTATTGTTTTTTAGGATGTAATCAAAAAACTCAGGTATTAGCCCAGGAAAAAAATAAATTAAAGCGACTTTTTCTTCCATCCTATCATTCACTATTGTTTTATCATTACTTTTTTTTCTGTAATCCTGGAAAAAAGTGATTGTTTCGTCAATCCTTCCAATCGGTTTCCCGTTTATTGTTTTGAATGCATCCCTTTTTGAGCTATGCATCTTTCTCACCCTTGTTCCCCTGTGAATTAATGAATAGGTATCAGAGGTTTCCCCATGCATAACAACAACAACCTCGGCAAGGTCTGTTTCTGCAAGTTTTGCGGATGAAAGAAGATTCATTGATGCATCAGATGATGGACGGTCACTGCTTCTCTGGGAGCCAGCAAGTATCACAGGTGCCGTCAGATTTTTTAACATAAATGAAACAGCAGCTGATGTGTAACCCATTGTGTCCGTACCATGCGGGATTACAACTGCATCTGCACCGGAATTCAATTCCTTTGCAATTTCCTTTGCAAGTTTTTTCCAGTGCCCGGCCTTCATATCCTCTGACAGAATGGAAAACAAAACTTTTGCTTTTACATTATATTTTTCTGTTAACTCTGGAACGGAGAATGCGATCTCCTCTGCTGTTAAGGCAGGGTGAACCGCGCCTGTCCTGTAATCAACATAACTTGCTATTGTCCCACCTGTGGAAATCAGGGAAATCACAGGTCTTCCCTTTAAATGTTTAATGTTTCTCAAAATCCCTGTTTTTTCCTGTTTTTTCTTTATAACCCTTATTTTTGAAGACCCATCAATTTTTACACCAATGTTGTACCCGTTTTTAAGTTTCAGTGTAATAATATTATTATGACTTGGCATTAAAACCCCTGTGTAGATTTTTTTTGAAAAAAGCTCAATTTCATCACCAAAATCTGCTTTTGATTTTTTAATCAAATCCTTTGCATTCATAAATAGAGAGATAACTTATGGATTAATGGATTTTTCCCTAAAGCCTAAATACTATCTCCTAACCCCCCTTGCCCTACTCCTTATCTACTCATATATGGGTGTGCCTGTTGAATTCACAAGTTTCTTGTATTCCTCTTTGATTTGCATTGTGATTTTACCTATTTTTCCATCACTAATTTTCCTTGAATCTATCTCAATAACAGGTTCAACTTCTGCTGCTGTTCCTGTCAAAAAAACCTCATCTGCATTATGAATATCCGAGAGAATAAAGTTTGATATGCTAACATCATATCCGAGTTTTTTTGCAATTTCCAGAACAGTTGCTCTTGTGATGCCTTTCAGGTTTGTTGCAGTAGGAGGTGTTGTTATAAGATTGTCTTTCACATAAAAAATATTGTCTGCACTCCCCTCAGAAACATAACCGTCAATATCCAGGAACAATGCCTCATCAGCATTCCTCTGATGTGCCTCTATCTTCCCAAGTATGTTGTTTAAATAATTTAATGATTTTATGTTTGGAGAAAGGCACTGGGGAGGATTTCTGCGCACAGATGTCGTTATAAGTTTTAACCCTCCTTCGTTGGAGTATAACTTAATAGATTTCGCAATGATTACTATAGTGGGTTTTTTGCATTTGTAAGGTGAAAGCCCCAGGTCACCGACACCCCTGGAAACAACAACCCGGATATAACCATTCACCACATTGTTTCTCCTGCATGTCTCCACAATTTTCTTTAAAAACTCATCCTTTGACATTGGAATATTTAAACTAATCGCATTCGCTGATTCATATAATCTGTCAACATGCTCCTTCAGCTTGAAAATCCTCTTGCTGTATGCCCTTATACCCTCAAAAACACCGTCACCGTAAAGCAATCCATGGTCATAAACAGAAACCTTTGCTTCTGATTCAGGAACAAAATCACCATTTAGGTATATTTCTGTCATGATTTTAGTAAACGTTTGTGATAATATAACTTTTTCGTATAAATTTATTTACAGTATAAAACAATACCTTTTTATGATTCAGAAGATTAAGATAGGAAACAATGTTGCCCTGGGTGTCAATCTTGAACTTCCAAACGCAAACCTGATTGTTATAAGGGCAAAAAAGGGATATATTATGTGCGGGTATTTGAACACGGAAACAGCAAACAGGCTTGGTGATATTGCTGCAACTGTTACCAATGTGAAAAACTTTGATGATGTTTTGTCTGCAAAGGTTGTTGAGGTTTCAGAAAAAGCAAAGGAAAATGGTATAAAAGAGGGAATGACTGGAAAAGAAGCACTGGAAAAAATGTTTTAATCATTCATACAGTTTTGCTACACTAATATTCTCAGGTAATCCCATGTCATCTGCCACA